>NZ_JBAKFQ010000012.1:29858-126701 GCF_053484255.1 Martelella sp. FLE1502 | reverse complement strand
GTCCAAGCCGCGTAACTATTGAAACCAAGCCTCCGGCAAACCCGGAGCGGTTCAAACGCCATTGATGACTACTTCTTCGATATCCTGCGCGACAAAAAGGGCATCGACCTTCCTGTGGAGGTGCTCGACGAGCTCGAACTGAAAATCATGGACCTCGCTCGGGCCCGGTTTGCGGCATGACGCGGGAGCTGCGCTGCCTGCAGTACGGTATGCAGGAAATTCAGTACGAGATCGTACGACGCCCGAGGAAAACACTGGAGATCGCCGTTGAGCCGGATACGTCGGTGGTTATCGCAGCCCCGGAAGACGCGACGCTAGAGGCGATCGAAGCCAAGCTGCGGAAGCGGGCAGCATGGGTGACAAGGCAGCAGCGATACTTCTCCCAGTTCCTGCCGAGGACGCCAGAGCGCAGGTTCGTGGCTGGGGAGACGCATCTCTACCTCGGGCGCCACTACCGGCTGAAAGTCGTTCCACATCTCCAGGAAAGTGTGAAGTTGATCCGCGGTTTCATCGTGGTGCAAACCCACCGGCCTAATAGGTCTGATGTGACGCGCGAACTTGTCGAGGCATGGTATCGGGATCGGGCCCACATCAAGTTTCCTGAGCGGATCGAACTCTGTCTGGGTCGTTTTCCTGCTCCCGAAGCATTCCGACCGAAAGGTCTCATCGTGCGTCAGATCCGGCAGAGGTGGGGGTCCATGTCTCCGACAGGACGCCTTCTGCTGAACCGGCGCCTCGTGCAGGCGCCAGTCGACGCTATAGACTATGTGATCACCCATGAGCTCTGCCATGTGGCCGAGCCATATCACAGCCCAGCATTCTTCGAACTTCTAGATAAGGTGATGCCTGACTGGGAGTGCCGGAAGCAGAGGCTGGAACGATCAATGGCTTGAGAAGACCCACAGGACAATCGACGAAATATCGTCATCGGCGGGGTCCGCTTATGGGGAGTTCTAGCTGCCCTACGCACAACGACTTTTGGACACGCGAAGCGGTCAGGTATGCCCTGTCATGATGACCTGGCTAACATGCTGGCTGATTTAAAGCGCATCCTGAAACCAACGGGCGAAAACCTCGACCATCGGCAGAACGAACCGATCCCAACTCCCTAATGCCATGCCAGCAGCCCATGTTGCCGCCTCGAACATAGAAAAAGTTCAAACCAAGTGACCGAAAAGGTCAAAGCCTGCACAAAAAGGTCAATCCATGTGACATTTTACAACAAAAAGAAAGTTTTGGTGGAGCTAAGCGGGATCGAACCGCTGACCTCCTGCATGCCATGCAGGCGCTCTCCCAGCTGAGCTATAGCCCCAATCTTCGAGACCGCCGGGGCGGTGCGAAGCGACGTTTTCGCGTCGGGTGGCGGCTTGTTACTGTGGATTTTCGCACGATGCAAGCCCCAAAAAATCAAAGCCCTGAAAAAATCCCTCGGGCCCGATCCGCCGCCCGACTTGTCCCGAAAACGAAGCCGGACATGCCTTTTAAAAACAGAACGCCGGGTCGCGTTGACCCGGCGTCGCCTGTATCGTCAAAGACCGCTTGCGGTCGCGTCAGCTGTCGTCGTCGTCGTCTGAGACGCCGATAATGCCGGAGACATCGTCGTCATCATCGTCATCGTCGGTCTCGAGGAAGGTATCGTCGTCGTCATCATCGAGGTCGACATCGTCATCGTCGTCGCCCGGGATGTTGTCGGAGGGGCTGTCGTCGTCGGAGGCTTCGATCGAGGCCAGTTCGACATCGCCCTCCTCGGTATCGACTTCCTTGACGTCATTTTCCTCTTCCTCGCTTTCGACAACCGCGATCGAGGCGGTATCCTCGAAATATGAAAGCGGCCAGGAACCGCCCGAATAGGGCGAAACCACCGGGTCCTTGTTCAGGTCATAGAATTTCTTGCCCGTATCGGGGCATGTTCTTTTGGTTCCGAGTTCCGCTTTCGCCACGATCGACCTCTCATGTTGCGGTTGAAGGCTGGCATCACCAGCGCCTGTGCGCTTTTGCATCAGGCGGTCCCTTATCGTCATGCCGTCCGTCTGTCAAAGGCTAAGTTCATCGTTTTCCGGGCTGCCGCGAAAGCCGGGCGGGATCGCGAATTTCAACGTTAACCATTTTTAAGAACCCTTTCTTAAATCCTGCCGGGTAGATGCTGGTTCCATGTCTATTCGTCGCCTCATCACGCTCTTTGCGGTGATTTCGCTTGCCGCGCTCGCCTCCTGCTCGACCACGGTCAGCAATGTCGGCAACAGCTGCGCGATCTTCGCGCAGAAGAACGGAATCTTCGAAAACTGGCGCCGCGACGCCGAGAAGGCCTCGCGCGACTACGGCGTGCCGGTTTCGGTGCTGATGGCGACGATCTATGTCGAATCCTCCTTCGATTCCCACGCCCGTCCGCCGCGCAAGAAAATCCTCGGCTTTATCCCCGGCCCCCGCGCCTCCAGCGCGCTCGGCTATTCGCAGGCGCTGGACGGCACCTGGGCGGAATATCAGGCCCGCGCCGGCCAGCGCGGCGCAAGCCGCACGGATTTCGGCGACGCGATCTACTTCATCGCCTGGTATCACTACCAGAGCCATATCCGGAACGGCATCGCGCTTAACGATCCCTATAATCTCTACCTCGCCTATCATTCCGGCCACAGCGGCTATTCCCGCGGCGTGTGGAAGAACCGGCCGGTGGCCAAGAGCGGCGCGGCGCGCGCCCAGAAGATGACCCAGATCTACGAAGCGCAGCTTCGGCGCTGCTCCTGATCACTTCTGCTTCCCGAAACATCCCGGCTGCATGGCCGGGTTATTGCGATAAAGCAGGGTCAGATCACCCCCGAGCTTGGAATTGGAAAGCGGGCGCAGCGGCGCAAGCTTGCGGTCGAGATCGCCATCGCTGACAAGGCTCAGATAGGCCTCCAGCCATGCAATCGTGAACGGCTCCTGTTCGGAAAGCCCCTGCGGCACCGACTGGTGTACGCCGGCGATTGCGGCAACCTTCGACGGGTCCTCGATCCCGGCGAGCGCGAAGCCGACGGCCTTCTCGATCACCGCTTCCTCGTCCGAACTATAGCTGTAATCATTGTGGCAGATCAGCGCGGCGGAGGCCGAAAGCGGCGCGAGCGCATGAAGCTGATAATGCAGCGCGTATTTTCCCCGGCGCATTTCATAGGGCATGCTGCCATCCTCGGCGACCGTCGCCAGCACGGCGCGGTGGCTCGCAAAGGCCCAATTGATGTAATCCTGGCTTTTGACGATCAGCGCGATTTCCGTCACCGCATAGGCGGCCCATAGCCGCAGATTGCCGAGCTTCGCCTTGGGCGGGGCATCATTGTCCCAATAGGCAATCAGGAAATCGCCATTCTTCTTCAGCCACGCCTCGATCGTCGCCTTCTCGTTGGTCAGGCCATCGGCCAGATCGCGCACCTGGCGGTAGGCGCTGGCAATGCCGCCAACGCGCGCGGCATAGGTCATCTTGGCGTTTTCCGTCTCCAGCTTACCGAAGGCATCGGCCGCGGCCCAGGCATGAACGCCGTTAATCACGCAAGCCGCGTTGAAGGGCGCGACAGCGGGATTGGCCCGGGCATCATTGGCAAGGCCGGTGATTTCGCGAATAAAGTCATCGGCGTCCTTCAGCGCCGCATCCACCGCAGCGTCGCTATCCTCATCGAGCGTGGAGCGATCGGCGCTGCCCTCGTCGTAGCGGCTGCCATAGTCGAGGGTGACGGTCGGCGGCGGAAAGGCCGGGCACGCTTCATCACCCTCCTGGGCCAGGGCAGGCGAGCCGGCGAGCGCGAGAACGGCAATGCCGGCCGCCAGCCGGCCGATTTGCGGGAAAGATGGTCGGAGCTCTGACAAATCGCGGCCTTTCGCTTGGTCATGTTCAATTGGTGTTGAGGCCGGGCAACAGGGTCCCGGCGGTTTCATCGCCCGCTGCCGCCGCCGCCTTCAGCCATTGCCCCGCCTTCTCGGCGGAATGCTCCACGCCCGCGCCGAAGGCATAGGCCTGTGCCAGCAGCAGCATCGCCTCGGCGTCACCGGCATTGGCGGCCTTTGTGAGCCAGTCGGTCGCGTCGCTCAGCTCCTTTTGCGAAGCGGGATCGCGGTTCAGCATCTTGGCATATTCGCGCATGGCCACGGGATCGCCCGCTTCGGCGCCCTGGCGATAGGCGTCCTTCAAGTCGAAGGCCGCGCTGACGCTGTTTCTGACGGCTTCGGGCGCATATTTCAACCGGTTGGCCAGTCCGTAAAGCTCGGAAGGAGCGGCCTTCTGGAGCTCCTCCAGCAGAAGTTTCGCGTGTTCATCCTCCTGATAGAACCGGCTGTCTGGATCGGAATACCAGTCGAGCAGCCGGCGCGAGGCCGGCTCATAGCCCTGACCATGCGCGGCTTCATAGAGCTTGAAGGCCTCCTCGCGATCGGCGATCGAGCCGAGCGTGGTGTAGATGTCGGCGAGCTTGACCTGCTGCCACCCCTGATCGGGCGAAAGCGCCAGCGCGACATCCAGCGCGTCGTCAGCCTCCCCGGGGCGGCCGGCGTTCAGCGCATACTGAGCCTTGCGGGCAAGAGCGTTCAAATCGCAGGGCATCGCCGCCCTGGCGCGGTCATAGAAAAGCGAGCGATCCTCATCGCTTGCGGCCCGGGTCGCGGCGAAAAGCAGAGCCTCGAAATCGCCATAGGCCGCGATATCCGAAAGCAGGTCCTGCGGCGGCTCGTAACGGCCCTTGCCGGCGGCGCGGTAGGCGTCATCGAGGTGCCAGAGCGTAGAGCCCTTGATCTGCCCTCCGGCATCTTCCACAAGCGCCGTGGCCTTGTCGAGCGAAGCGGCGTCACTGCCCGCAGCCGCCATATGGATCTCGGCGAGCACGGTCTTGGCCGCGACATCGCCGGAGGCGGCAAGCGTCTCCAGGGCGGAAAGCACGCTTTCGCGCTTCGCATCAGAGTCCGCGGCATGATAGGCGCCCTCAAGCACCGCCGCCTCGCCGCCGTCCTGGCTGCGCATCGCCGCCCGCCAATGCGCAACGATATCATCGAACCGGTCTGGATGCAGCCGCGCCAGGACCGACGTCAGGTCGCCGGCCGATTGGGTGCTGCCGGAAAGGGCGGCGCTCTGCAGGCTGGCTGTCGCCTCCGCATTGTCGACCAGCGCATCGGCGGTGATATCCTCCGGCAATTGCGGCTGGTTGTCGCGATCGAGGTGTTTCCACTTCTCCCACTCGGCCGTCTGGGGGCCATCGGGATTGGCGCAGAGCAACGCGTTTTTCAGTTCGTCCACGGCCGGGGTCGCCCCCTCGGCGGCGATCAGTTCCTTGAGCAGTTCCACGGCCTTTTTGCGGTCGGCCTCGTCGCCGTCGCGCAGGTAGAGCCGGGCGAGCTCAAGCTTGCCGGCGCTGTCGCCGCGTTCGGCGGCCGCTTCGAAGAACTGCCGCGCCTCCGCCTGCCCTTCCCACGGGCCGCTTTCCTCAAGCGCCATCGAGCCAAGCCGCGAAAACGCCCAGCCCGGCGCATCAGGGAAGCGCGCCAGCGCCACCAGACGGTCGTGATATTTCTGACGGTCTTCCGGCGTCTCGAGCCCGCGCGCGGCAAGCAGCCGCGTGGCGCCGGCAAAGCCCTCGCGCTCGCCGTCTTCGGCAAGCTGATCGTAGATCGCCATCGCCCGCTCGGGATCGGGCGGCACCAGCACGCCGTCCTCGTAGAGCCTTGCCATCTGCACTTTCGCCGGAACGATATCGGCGTCGAAAGCCTGCTGGAGGTAACGCAGAAGCGTGGTGTTATCCTTCGCGATGCCCTCGCCGGAAAGATGATAGCGCGCCGTCTCCCAGGCGGACTGGCCATCGCCGAGATCTGCCGCGAAACGATACCACGCCTCGGCAAGCGCATGGTCCTGCGCGATCACCTCCCCGCTTTCGAACGCCCGCGCGATGCGGCGCACCCGACCGCAGATCGCATTGTCGAGATTGCCAAGCAGCGATGAAAAGCCGAGCGTGAAGGCGAGTTGCGGATCCATGTCCCAGCCCGGAACCGCCTCTCCCTTGCTGGTCTTTTCGGCCAGATAGAGCACCGCGTCGGGATCGCCGTTATAGGCGGCCTGGAGTTTGCGCTGGATGCCGCGGTCGATATCCTGCGGCACCGCCTTGCCATTCAGATAAAGGTCGGCGAGGAAATTGATCGTGCCCGGCGTTGCCGAAGGCCCGATGGTTTCCAGCTCCGTGACGAAGCCGGTTGCCTTCAATTCGTCGAAACGCTCCGCCTCGACATAGAGCGCCACCACATCCAGCAGATAGGCCGCCCGGCTGTAATAGGGGTCTTCCTGGCGGCGCAGGTCGTAGGCGGACTTGACCGTGTCGAAATATTTGTCCGCATCGATATTGCGCAGCCGCATGAGTTCACGGTCGAGATCACGGTATTCGACGCCCGGCGGCAATTGCCTTCCGTCCCAGTTCGACCATTGCAGTTCCAGCGCGTCGTTGGACTTGCGGTCGGCACACACCTTCGCCGCCTCGATATCGGGCGGGCGGAAATCGATGACGGGCTGTTGCGCCATCGCCGCCGGTGCCGCCGCCGCCAGCGCGAGGGTCAGTAGGAATGACCGGACGCGGTCGCGTCCACAGTGTCGCAGTCCGGGCATGCTCAAACGCCTCATTCGCTTCCTTTCGCCGCCGCGCCGCAGCCGTCAGGCCCGCAATCGCCTGCAGCGCCTTTCGAAAGCGTCTCCCATGGCTCTGGGCCGTAGCTGGCGAGATTGCCGCCCGGCGGCACCTCCCAGACCAGGAAGAGCGGCGGCTTTGCCTGAAAATCGCCCGACTGGAGATAGTCGGTGATCGGCTTGAACGGACTGCCCGAAGCGCTTGCCCGGTTATCGACATCCATGCTGGAGAACTGTTTCAGGAACCCGTCGAAGTGGCTCTGGCCATCGGCCGAAAACCGCGACCCGACGAGGACGATCGGCACCGGCGCATCCGACCCCAGAATATTGAACGGCCGGTCGGCGGCAAAGGCTTCCTCGCCCACGGTCTCGTAGCGGGTTTCCGTGACCGGCGGCAGGCTATCGCTGCAATGGACCTGGATCGCCTCGCGCAAGTCCGAACGGCGGGTGTAGTCCTCGCCTTTCGTGGTGGTGAAGGTCATCAGATTGGCCTTGCGCGATTCCGGCATGGCCGTAATCTTTTGCGCGATCGCCTCTGCGGCAATGCGCGCGCCTTCGGTGGTCCAAAGCGGATCGGCCTTCTGGTAGACAGAACTGTCACCGGCTGCCTTGGCCTTCATCGGCGTCAGCAGATCGACCGTAGCCACGCCCGCGTCATTCAGCCGCTTGATCGCCTCCTGATAGATTTCGGCATTTATGTTTTCCTTGTAGCCGTAGAGCCAGGCCGATTGCGGCACCTTGTCGGCAAGCACCTGGCTGCGCGTGGGAACGGGCACGAACACCAGAATGGTGCCCTGCGCCTTCAACAGCTTCGAAAACGCCGCAACGTTCTCCGCCAACACCGGATCGGCGACGGATTTCATCGCGATATCATCCATCACCGTGAAGAAAAATCCGTCCTTGCCCTCCAGCGCCTGCGGATCGCCCTGCTCCGCGAGATTGACGCATCCGTAAGATGACGGCGCATCTTCGGCATGGGCAATGGCGCAACCAAGCCCGGTCGCGAGACACAAGGCCGCTATCGTTTTCATGCTATCCATGCTCATCCTCCCCCGAGATCGCTTCTGGCTCTGCAAAGGCGCGCAGCAGGTTTTCCGCTGCCGTGCGCGTTCCAATATCCGGGCTTTCCTGCGCCACCTTTAGATAGGCGCGCACCGCTGCAGTATCCTCCGTGGTCAACGAGCCTCCGGAGGCGATCAACATGGCCATCTGCAGGGCGAGCGCTTCGTCGACGAATTGCTGGTCGACGGCACCCCGCAACAACGCCTTGGCTTTATCCGGCCTCAAGCCGAACGGATGGCCCTGCATGTAAAGCCGCGACAGCGCGATCACCGATGCCGGATCTCCGGCGGCTGCCTGCCTGGCCAGCGCGTTTTCGATATGGGCGAGCCGCACCGGCGAGATATCGCTGGTCCGATCCGACAGGATATCAAACAGCGGCGGTACGGCATAAGTGCGGCCATCCTCCACGGCGATCGCGAGATATTGCGCGGCCTTGCCGTTCAGATCCGGCCGGTTCATTGCCAGAAGCCGCTGGGCGAGCCGGTAGGCGGCCAGCCCGTCGCCAACATCGGCGAGAATCTGGAGCTCGGTGATCGTCACCGGCTCATCGGCAACGATCCGCGCCCGGATATCCTTGAGCCGCGGGGCATTGTCGTAGATCGAGGCCGCTGTCTGGACCGACCCGTCGCCAGCGAAAGCAATGGCGGGCAAAAGCAGCGACAGGGCGGCTATCGCGCGGACCTTCGCCATATCACTCGCCCTCCCCGGGATGGCAGCCGGTGAAATCGGACAGACGAAACTGCCCGCCATTGCCGCGAAACAGCGATGGCGGCGCAGAGGCGTCGGCGGATATCCGGAAGCCGGCATCGGATGCCTTGTCGAGAGCGCGCAGGAAGGTGAGATAGCGCGGCGTTTCATATTGCAGCGCGCCGGCGAATATGACCGGCAACTGATTGGACAGGTCGTTCTGCTTCAAAAGCAGACGCGAGAAGCGCTCTGCGGAAATGCCGGAAACATTGGCGAGGAAGATATTGTCGGTGATTTCGGTCTCGTCATCGGGAGAGATCGCATCGGTGACGGCAATGCCGGCGCCCTGGTTGCGGGCAAGCAGGTTGCCGGAAATGCGCACGCCGAGACTTTGCGCCACCCGGATGCCATCGGCGCGGTTGCGAATGACGGCGTTGGAGAAAATATCGACACAGGCCCCGCCGGCGACCGAAATCCCCTCAACGCCGTTTGCCAGAAGGACATTATCCGCGATCGTCGCATGGCCGACGCCGTCGCGCGCGAAAATGCCGCGGCCGGCGTTTTCCGCCATCACATTCCCGCTGACCAGCGTGCTCTTGCCGCCGATCATCAGCAGGCCGTGCTGCCCGCTCGCCACGATCAGATTGTCGCTGATGACGCCCTGATCAACCCGCTCGAGCCTGAGCCCCATGCCGCGCGCGCCATCGAGACGGTTTTCGGAAAAGCTGAAATCGGCGACGGCGGTCACTTCCACCGAGCGGATATCCTTGAGGATATTGCCAGTGACGCGCCCGCTGCTGCGCTTGCCGGCAAAGCGGCTGGAGGCAAAGCTGATCCCGCTCATCAGCGGCTGGCCGTCATAGCCGAGACCTGAAAGCCGGCTGTCTTCGATCTCCGCGCGACCGCCGCGAGCGGTCAGGATAAAGGGATGGAAATCGACGACCCTCGGCGCTGCATCCGTTCCGGTCACCTCGGCATCGCGGATCGTCAGAAGCCCCTCATTGATGATGAAGACGCCGCGCTCCGTCGCCATTTCCAGACGGTCGCCCTTCGTCATCGCAAGCGCGGCACCTTCAGAAATGAAAAGCGGCAGCGTGAGGCGGTAAGCATTGTCTGCGGCCGCAAGCCAGCCGCCTTCGCTGTCGCCGGCCAGAGCGTCGGCAAGGCCCGCGAGCGTAAACGACCCGCGCTTCAGCAACAGCGCCTGTCCGCCCGAAGGCGCGGCCGCCTCCATCAGTTCGCGGTGACCGAGATTGCCGGTCTCCAGCGCGACCTGCTGCAGGAGCGGCGCGAAAAGCACCGTGTCGAATTCGGCGGGGGCACTTGCGCCCCCGGCGGCATCGGCGGCGTTCGCCGCCGGCTCCAATGTGTGCGTCCGGGCCTGCGGCGCAGGCTTGACGCCGGCCTCGTCCAGCAGCTTTCGCGCCGCGTCAAGCGTCGGCGCGATGCCCGCGCCGTCGCTCTTCAGCGTCTCGAGCAGGCTGTCCGCATTGCGGTTGATCTCGGCCAGGCGATTATGATCATGCGCGTCGGCAACGGGCGCGAAGGCGAGCAGCAGCAGTGCCGCGCAACATCCATAAACGCGCCCGACTCGGGTCATCTTGCCTCGCCTCCGGACGCCAGAAAGGGCGCGTCGTTGACGTCGTCGGCGTCATATTGCAGTTCGATCAGCGTCGCGGTGACGTCGCCAAGATTGCGCAGCACGCCGCCATGGCCGGCGGCAATGGCAAAGCTGTCTCCGGCCTCGCCGGCACGCCGGCTTCCGCCCTGCTCCAGGTGGAGATGTCCGGCGCAGACCGTCAGCACCCGGCGGCGGCTCTCCTCCGCCGCAATCGTCAGCGCCGCCCCCGGTATGATCTCGTGTTCGGCGAGGCGAAAACCGGGGCCGGTCTTCAACGGCGTGCCCGAATGCGCCCATTTCGGCTTGGTCAGTTCGCCCTTGTGCTCCTTGAGCGCGGAGAGCACCTGCGGCACGTCCTGGGTGCGCTCAAGCGAGGCAACCAGCAAAACGTCCTCGGTGTCGATGATGGCGAGATTGTCGACGCCGATCGTCGCGATCAGCTTGCCATCCTCGGCGCGGATGTAGGAATTGCCGGTGTCCACCGGCACGACATCGCCGCTCAGGACGTTGCCATCGCCGTCCTTCCGGCCGATCTCGTAGAGCGAACGCCAGCTTCCGACATCGTTCCAGGAAATATCAGCCGGCGCCATCAGCACCCGGTCGCTGTGCTCGAAGACGACGCTTTCGGTCGCCGCGGCATGGGCCTTGCGGAAGCAGCGGTCGTCGAGAACGGTGCGGCCAGGCTCCCGCGCAGCCCGCTCCACCGCCGCCCGGACGGTCTCCGTCGTTTCGGGATCGAGACGCTGATATTCAGAAATCAGCACATCCGCGCGAAACAGGCTGACGCCTGACGCCCAATAGGCGTTGCCGTTCTCGATCAGCTTCTCGGCGGTCTCGCGTGGCGGCTTTTCGATGAAGTGGGAGACATTGCGCGCGCCCTCGAAACGGTCGTTGGGTCCATCGTCGACAATATAGCCATAGCCGGTTTCGGCGTAAGCGGGACGGATGCCGAAAAGCACGATGCGGCCGCTCTCGGCGGCCGCGCGCATCGACAGCACCACCGCGCCGAAATCGCCCTCGATCAGATGGTCGGACGGGAGCACCGCCATCAACGCGCCGGGATCGCGTGCCTCGATCGCAAAGGCGGCTGCCAGCACCGCCGGGCCGGTGTGCCGCGAACTCTGTTCGATCATGAGTTCGCCCGTGCGGCCGATCGCATGAAGCTGCGCGCGCACCAGCGTTTCGTAGCGGTTGTTTACGCTGACATAGGGCGCGTGAAAGCCGGTGCCGCCATGCCGCTCGACGGTCGCCTGGAAGAAGCTCGGCGAGCCGCGACCGGCCACGCGGTGAAACTGCTTCGGCGTTTCCGCCCGCGACAGCGGCCACAGCCGCATGCCGACGCCGCCGCACATGATGAGCGGATAGACGGCCCTCATCGGCCCGTCTCCGTCGCGGCCTGCGCATTGCCGATCAGCGGCCAGGCCTTCGCCCGCTCGCTCATCTCCTTCGTCGCGGTGAAGCGCAAGACCCGGGTCTTGATCCGCTCCAGGAAGTTCGCATAGGGCTTGCTGGTCACCGTCAGCGCCACCGTCTTGCCGATATCGGCCGCCGTCAGCGCATCGGGCGCGGCGCTGAACGTCACCAGCGCCGTCGTGCCGGAAGCGCCGTCCTCCGCCTTGACGTCCTTGACGGTCAGCGGCAGATCGTCGCCATTCGGCAGCGAGGCATGGGCTTGCGCACCGAACAGCAGAAGTTTCGCCAGATCGTCCGGCATCGTGACCTTGATCGTCGGGCCGGCATCATCGGTCCTGACATAGGCGATCGGCGTGCCGGGCAGAACGGTGGCGCCGACTGCGCCGTTTTCGGTCAGCACGATCCTGCAATCGCAGGGATTGGAGAAGTTCAGCATACCGCCGCGCGCCGACTGCAGCGAAAACACCACGTCCCCCTCCCCGGCGCTCTGGTCGACATAGGCGATCTGTCCGGCTTCCGGCGCCGTCAGCGGCAGGCCCGCCGGCGTGACGGTGGCAAGCCCCGGCACCCGATGGACGAAGATGTGATAGTGGATGGTGTAAGCCGTGAGCGCGATCAGGCCGAGCGTCAGAGCCGCCACCATGCCCGCGCCCGCCATGCGCCGCATCCTCTCGCGGAAACTCTTGCGCGGCGGGGGTGCCGCCACCGATTTCTGCCGCGCTTCCGGCGGCACGCGCAGCAATTCGTTGATCTGCACCAGATCGCCCGCCAGATAGGCGTTCATCATATAGCGCAGATGCGCCAGGTGCGGGCCGGTGGGATTGAGGAAGACCAGCTTGTAGACGCCGCCGCTTGCCGATTCCAGCTCGGCGCGCACCTCGATCGGCAGTACCACCGAATAGCCCTCGAACTGGAAGCTGAACCGGGCGATCATGCGATGTCCGGACATATCCCCGCCATGCCAGCCGCCGACATAGGCCGCGACCAGCGAAACGCCGATACCTTCCAGTTCATGCCCATCGATGAACACCGAGAACGGCATCCAGATCGAGGGATGGTCGCTGTCATGGCCATTGTCCGGCAGTTCGATCGCGGTTTCCTCGGGGCCGGTATCGGCGTTCGGGTGATGTTCCATAAGCATGCGAAGCTCCTAAGCGCCCGAAATATCGACGAACCAGATCATGCCCAGTATCAGCCATGCTACTGCGAGCGCGTGAAGATACAAAGAAAATCCGTCGGATCCGAGAATGCCCTTCTTCTGCCGGGCCGTTCCGGTTGCTGTGTTCTGTCGGGTCCATTTCTGCCGGTCCAGGCGAAACAGCACATATGTCTTGACCAGCGCCCCGCCGATCTGGCCGAAATAGAGAAGGAATGGGTAGGTGACCGGAAACCCGCCGGCCCGGAAAGTCGAGATCATCGTGCACATCACGTAGCGCGATGCCATGACCCAGGCGAGATAGGCGAGGAAGACGTAGGGGTTGAAGACATAGGCCGCCAGAATCATGCCGCAGGGCCCGGCGAGCGTCGTCCACATCGACATGCGCTGGTCCAGGATCGACCACCAGGTGAAATAGCCGATCCGGCTCGCTGGCAGAGCGAGCGCCCGGTTGCTGGTGCGCAGCGTGTTGCCGAACCAACGCCGCATCAGCACGATCGCGGAATCGTAGAAGCTGTCGCGCGGCTGGGTTTCGACCGAAACGGTTTTCACATCGGGCAGATAGCCCATCTTGTAGCCGTGCTTCAGAAGCCAGAACCAGGTCGACTTGTCGTCGCCGGTCAGGAAATTCACCCGGCCGAAGCGCCAGTGATCGATGAAATCGTGCTGCACGCCGCTGATGAAGCCGGGCTGGGTCGCAAGGTCGCCGCGAAACACCGACATGCGCCCCGTCAGGGTCAGCACGCGCTCGCTGAGGCCCATCGAGCTCATCATGAGCTGGCGCTGGGCGAAGCGCAGGTGGAACCAGTCCTGAAACAGCCGGCCGCCGGTCGCATCGGAAACCTCGTCGGAGGTGAGCGCACCCATCTTCTCGTCGGTGAAGAAGGGGGCCGACTTGGCCACCAGGGAGGGCGGAACCCGTGTGTCGCCATCGACAAGGAAGATCATGTCGTCGCGGGTCGGGTTGTGACGGGTGATGGTGCGCAGCGATGTCGCCAGCGCATCACGCTTGCCGGTGCCGGCAATGCGGTCGAAGACCAGCGAAACCGTGCCGCAGCGGCTTGCATCGGAGCCGGCGAAGACGGCCTTGATCAGGCGGATATCGCTTGCATCGACGACGGAGGCGACAATCGTCGCCCCGCCCTCGGAGTTTCGCGCCGCATCGAAGATCGAGCGATAGACCGGCGCAGTGATCGCCGGATCGATCTTGTAGGTAGTCACCAGGAAGAAGGCGTGCGCCCGATAGGTCTGCGCGGCATAGAGCGCCTCGGCCCGCTTGCGGCGGCGCGGAAACGCGAAATGCATGTAGTATTTCGCGCGGATGAAATTCAATATCCCCCAGGAATAGCGCCAGATGCCGAGCACCCCGATCGTCAGCGCGAGCGTGCCGGACTTGCCGACAACGTTCGGCGCTGCGAACAATGCGATATTCACGGCCGTGCATATGTAGAGGATATGATAGAGCATCCCGTTCCTACCAGCAGATCCCCTCATAGGCATGGCCCGTGACCACGCCCGGCGCGATGCGGGCGAGATCGACCATCGGCTTGTTGCCGATCAGCGCGGCGAGCGGCTCGACGGCCTCCTTGTAGCGATGGCCGACCACAAGGATGTCTGACAACGCTATCAGGTCTTTCAAATCAGCGACGAGCCTTTCCGGCAGATCGCCGATCCTGTCATTGCCGCGGCCTGCCCCGCTCATGCCCTCGTCATAAGCGGCCTTGACGGAGGGATCGTAGATTTTCACCTCGTAGCCGCCATCCAGAAGTCGGCTGGCGAGCGCCGCGAGCGGGCTTTCGCGCAGATCATCCGTGCCCGGCTTGAAACTGATGCCGACCATGCCGACCGTGCGCCCCTCGAAGGTCTTCACCAGCGCCTCGGCGCGGGCGATCTGGTTCTCGTTGGCCTCCAGCACGCCTTGAAGCAGCGGCGCGGCCACATCTTGGGAATTGGCGAGGAAGCGCAGAGCGCGCAGGTCCTTCGGCAGGCACGAGCCGCCAAAGGAGAAGCCCGGGCGCAGGAAATAGGGCGACATCGCCACCTTATCGTCCGAGCACAGGATCTTCATCACCGCCTGGCCGTCGACGCCGACGCTCTTGGCGATATTGCCGATTTCGTTGGCGAAGGTGATCTTGGTCGCACGCCAGCTGTTGCTGGTGTATTTGATCATCTCCGCGGTCTTCATGTCGACGGCATGATGTTCGCCCGGCAGGCTCGCGTTGAGCTCGCGCAGCATCGTCATCGTCGGCGCGTCCATTGCGCCGTAGACGATCAGGCACGGCTCGAAATAGTCCGCGACAGCGGTGCCTTCGCGCAGAAATTCCGGGAAATAACCGACGCCGAAATCCGTTCCGGCCTTCAGCCCCGAGGCGCGCTCGAGCTCCGGCACGCAGACGCTTTCCATCGTTCCCGGCACCAGCGTGGAGCGCAGGATGACGCTGTGATGGCCTTTCCTTTCAGCCAGCGCCGCGCCGATGGAGCGGCAGAGCGCCGTGACATAGGAGAGCCCGATCGCCCCCGTTTCCTCGCCGGGCGTGCCGACACAAACGATCGAGACGTCGGTGTTCAGGATGGCTTCGGCGATATCCGTGGTCGCCGAAAGCCTGCCGGCGGCATGATTGGTCGAGACCAGCTCATCGAGACGTTCCTCGACGATCGGCGTACGCCCGGCGTTGATGGAGGCGACCTTGGCGGGATCGATATCGACTGCGACCACCTGATGACCCTGCTCGGCGAGGCAGGCCGCTGAAACGGTGCCGGTATAGCCGATGCCAAACACGCTTACTCGTACCACATGACCCTCCTTTGGGTCTGACGTCCGGGGCATTTTCGCGCCCGGAAAACACACTCTGACGGTTTTGATTCAACCGCATCGCCCGCGCGGTCGAGCCAATACGCTGCACTGTCGAGAAAAAGGCAACAGCGCGATTGTCAATAGCTGTATCCGCAATTTCTAAAGATACCGTATTCATGACCGTTTTTTAACCCGCCGGCGGTTTTCAGCGCGAAATGTCAATGATTGTGGCGCGGCGGGCGGCGGGCGATATCGCGAAATTCCTCGGCGCACGCGATCGTGCCGCCGTCGGAAAGCTGCGTCACCGTCTGGCGGTAGAGCCGCTGCCACGGCGTCGCGTCGTCCGGCACCTTCGGCAGACCCTCGGTCTTGCGTCTCTCGATTTCAGCGTCGTCGACCAGCATGTCGCAGCGCCCCTGATTGAAATCGATGCGGATCGTGTCGCCATCGCGCAGGAAGGCGAGGCCGCCGCCGGCAGCGCTCTCCGGCGCTGCGTTGAGGATGGACGGGCTGTCCGCCGTCCCAGACTGGCGGCCGTCGCCGATTGTCGGCAGGCTGGTGATGCCCTTCCGGATCAGATGATCCGGCGGCTGCATGTTCACCACCTCGGCGGAACCCGGCCAGCCCAGCGGCCCGGCGCCGCGGATCACCAGGATCGTGCGCTCGTCGATATCAAGCGCCGGATCATTGATCCGCGCGTGATAGTCTTCCGAGCCGTCGAAGATCACCGCCTTGCCCTCGAACACGCCCTCATGGCCGGGCTCCATGAGATAGCGCTCTCGGAATGCATCGGATATCACGCTCATCTTCATGATCGCGAAATCGAAGAGATTGCCCTTCATCACCAGAAAACCCGCGCGCTCCTGCATCGGCTTGTCGTAAGGCAGGATCACCTCGCGATCCACCGCCTCGCGCCCTTCAAGATTATCGGCCATGGTCGCGCCGGTAACTGTCGGCGCATCGCCATCGAGCCTGCCGGCCTTCAGCAGTTCCCACATGATCGCGGGCACGCCGCCGGCGCGATGGAAGCGTTCGCCGAGATACTTGCCGGCCGGCTGGACATTGGCAAGCAGCGGTATGTCATAGCCATGCTCCTGCCAGTCCTCCGGCTTCAGCTCGACGCCGGCGTGGCGGGCGATTGCGGCCAGATGCGGCTGGGCATTGGTCGATCCGCCGATCGCGGCATTGACGCGGATGGCGTTGAGGAAAGCCCGGCGGGTCAGGATATCGAGCGGACGGATATTTTCGTTGACGAGCTCCACCGCGCGGCGGCCGGTGCGATAGCCAACCTGACCGCGCTCGCGATAGGCCGCCGGGATCGCCGCCGAGCCGGTCAGCGACATGCCGAGCGCCTCGGCCAGCGCATTCATCGTCGAGGCCGTGCCCATCGTGTTGCAATGGCCGACCGACGGCGCGGAATCGAGCGCCGCCTCAAGGAACTCCTCGCGGGTGATCTCGCCGGCGGCGAGCTTGCGCCGCGAGCGCCAGATCACCGTGCCGGAGCCGACAAGCTCGCCTTCATGCCAGCCATCGAGCATCGGGCCGCCGGAATAGACGATCGCCGGAATGTTCACGGTCGCCGCGGCCATCAGCGCCGAAGGCGTGGTCTTGTCGCAGCCCGTCGTCAGCACCACGCCGTCCAGCGGATAGCCGTAAAGGATCTCCACGAGGCCGAGATAGGCGAGGTTGCGGTCGAGCGCCGCCGTCGGGCGCTTGCAGTTTTCAAACAGCGGATGCGAGGGAAACTCGATCGGAATACCGCCGGCATCGCGAATGCCGTCGCGAACCCGGCGCGCGAGGTCGAGATGGTGACGGTTGCAGGGATTGATGTCGCTGCCGCTCTGGGCAATGCCGATGATCGGCCGGCCAGAGCGCAGCTCCTCCGGCGTGGTGCCATAGTTCATGAACCGCTCGAGATAGAGCGCGGTCATATCCGCATGGTCCGGATTGTCGAACCAGTCTTGTGAACGCAGGCGGCGATGCGACATTTCATTCTTCTCCCGATAGAGCTTTCCTCAGCCGCAAAGTGGCGAAACTCTCCGCCCCGGTCCACGGGCAACGTGCAGATTTCCGACTTTCTCCCTTCGAAAAAGGCCGTTGCCGGACACAGCCACGACCCGCGTTTGGCGCGCGGACCTGAAAAAACAGGCCGGTTGCGGAACGTTCGCGGCGTCAAGCCGTTTTACCGGATATCAATTTCAATCGGAGCAGAAAAATGAGTGGTATTATTTATCTCGTCGGTCTGATCGTGGTCGTCATGTTCATCCTGTCCGTTCTGGGTCTGGCGTAACCATGAGTGATATCGATCACAAACCCGTAACAACCGCCGCTGCAAGGCCGGGCGTCTCTTACATCGAATGGGGCGCGATATTCGCCGGCTCCGTGGTTGCCGGCGCGCTGACAGTGGTGCTGACGCAGTTCGGCGCCGGCATCGGCATCGCAACCGCCGACCCGACGCTCGAAGACGGCCTCACATGGGGCATCTTCCTGGTGGGCCTGTGGCTGGTTCTCATCCCCTTCGCCAGCGCCAGCGCCGGCGGCTATGTTGCAGGCCGGATGCGCTCGCATTTCGGCGACGGCACGGAAGACGAGAGTGAATTCCGCGACGGCATTCACGGTATCGTCGTCTGGGCGCTCGCCACCGTAGCGACGGGCCTTGCGGCCGGATTTTCGGCGGCGGTCTCGTCAGCCATGGCTCCCGCCGCAGCGGATCCGGAAGTGAGCGCGGAAATGATGCAGCTGATGCAGTCCGCCTCCACGATCACCGCCTTCGCGGCAGGCGCCGGCGCTGTTCTTGCCGCGGCAGGCGCGTGGTTCGCGGCCCTTGCCGGCGGCAACCACCGCGACGAAGGCATTGCGATCTCGGCCTTCCGCGGCCCGTTCTTCCGCCGCACGCAGCCGTAAGTATGGAAGCCATCACCATAAGAAAGGGCCCGCAGAGGGCCCTTTTTCCTACCCTCCTGCGGCGCGCCCGCGGGATTTTGTCGTTTTGCGCCGGTTCAGGCGCTGGCGAACAGACAGCGCGATGCAACAGGATTCTTGGATGCATCGCCGTCGCCGCCCTCATCCTGCTCTCGCCGGCGTCTCCCTCTCTCGCCCAATTGACGGAAGAGCCCACGCAGCACGAGAGCGCGCGGACTGTGCCGGACGATGCCGATGCCGCTGCGGACACCGCGATCCGGAACCGGCTTGAGGGCATTTTCAGCCAGATCGAAGGACTGTCGGCGGTCGACGTTTCCGTGCATTACGGCGTTGTCACGCTCGGCGGCGAGGTGCAGGAGGCGCAGCTTGCAAGCCGCGCCAGAGAGCTTGCCGGCAGCCTTAACGGCGTCGTCGCCGTCAATGGCCGGATCATGGTCGAAACCTCGCTCGGCGAACGGCTGGAGCCGGTCTATGACAGGCTGGAAGACCGGGCCGCCCAGGCGCTGAGCTACCTGCCGCTGCTGCTGGTGGCCTTCGTCGTCTGCGTCGTCGTCATCGTTTTCGGCCTCTATCTTGCCTCGCGAAGCTGGCCGTGGTCGCGGATCGCGCCGAACGCCTTCATAGCCGATCTTCTGCGCCAGGTGGTCCGGATCGTGTTCTTCGTGATCGGCGGCGTTCTGGCGCTCGATATTCTGGGCGCAACCGCGCTGCTCGGCACGCTCCTGGGCGCCGCCGGCATCGTCGGTTTGGCCGTCGGTTTCGCAGTGCGTGATACGGTGGAGAATTATATCGCCAGTATCCTGCTCTCCATCCGCCAACCATTCCGGCCCAAGGACCTTGTGAAAATCGACGCCTTCGAGGGGTTCGTCATCAGCCTGACCTCGCGCGCCACCATTCTGATGGAAGTTGACGGCAACCATATCCGCATTCCCAACGCCACCGTCTTCAAGAGCGCGATCACCAATTACACCGTCAATCCGCAGCGCCGCTTCACCTTCGAACTCGGCGTCAGCGCCGACAGCGATCTCGACATGGCCCTGAAGATCGGGCTTGAAACCATCGCGGCGCAGGACTTCATCCTCGATGACCCGGAAGCCGATGCCTGGATCGAGGAACTCGGCGATTCCAATGTGGTGCTCTATTTTGTCGGCTGGATCGACCAGAGCAGCACAAACTGGGCGAAGGCGCGATCCGAGGCGATGCGGCTGGTGAAACGGGCGCTCGAGTCCAACGGCTTCTCTCTGCCGGAGCCGATCTATCGCCTGCGCTTCGATGATGACGACCTCAAATCGGCGCTTTCCGGTTTCACCGGCGCGGAGGAAAAGCCGGTCGAGCCCGCTCCGAAGAAGAAGGTCCGAGAGGAAACGGCTGTTCCGCAAAACACCGATATCGATGCCGGTCTGCAGCGGCGCATGGAACGGGAGCGCCGCTCTCGCGGCCGCGGCGATCTTCTGAGCGAGAACGCGCCGACCGAGTTTGAAAGCGAGTAGAGCGTCGGGGGTACGGTACGCCCGTGCCCTTCTGCTCCGTTCATCGACCCTTTCGATTGAGGGCTGAGCCCCCTCGCCTCACGCATCCTCGATATTGATCTCCCGCCAGATCGCCTCGGCGAAGGAATAGGCGGCGAACATGATGACGCCGGCGCCCATGGCGGCGAGCAGGATGGCGCCGAAGGGAAGCCCCTGGATGAACTCCATCGCCTCCTTGATGCCGGGCGTGCCGGAGGAATCGTCGGCGGTAAGACCGCGGAACACCAGCATGACCGACAGGATCGCGAACACCGCGCCGCGCGCCATCAGACCGGCGATCGAGATCGGATGGACATAAGCCATCACCTCTTCCGACGCCTTCAGATGATCGGCGTATTTGCGCTTGAACGCCTTCACCCAATGGGCGATCGCAACGCCGGCGAAGATCGCCGCAAGGCCAAGCGAGACGGGCCGCGAGCCGATGAAGCCGGCAATATATTGCGCCGGCGACTGTCCCCCGCCCTCGCCGCCAGAGCCCGAAAACGCGATCAGCGATAACGCGTAGAATGCGAGCACGGTATAGGTAAAAGCGCTGGCCAGAAGCCCGGCGCGCACGGCAAGCCCTGTCGGCTTGGTGCCATGCTCATCAGGATCCATGACCGACTGGAACAACCGCCACACCGCGTAGCTCATCAAGCCGATGATCAACACCGCGATCAGCACCGCCCCGAAGGGCTGGCCGAGTAGCGTCTCCAGCGCGCCCTTGGTATCCTTGTTCTCGCTGGAGCCGATCGCCGCCAGAATGGCAAAGAAGCCGATGATCGTGTAGACTACGCCCCGGGCAAAATAGCCCGTGCGGGCCAGCGGTTTTAGCCATCTCGCGCCCTGCACCATTGAACGTTCCCCAATCCTGTTTTGCGTGAATAGTCAGTGAGCCAACGTGCGGCCCGTGGCTTTGTTCCTCGCGCGGGGCACCGGCCCCAGGCCCCATCAGACCAAAGTGGCAAAGAGCCGAAACGCCGCTGCGCCTTGACCCCGTGTCGTTTTCGGCGCTACATTTTTGCCTAAGAAGCGGTCAGGCGTATTTTTTGTGCAACAAAAGACGCGCCCAACGCGTTAGGGAGGGTGCTTCACCTTCGGTGAAGTCTGATAGTTTCTTTGAAAAACGAAACGCCGACCCGGTGCTCCGGGAAGCGTCTGATGGATTTTGCCAACGACACCGGGACAGGGGCCGCCCCGGTCAATCGCCTTTTTGCCCCGCAGGAGTTCGGTCCCGGCAAGCCGCCGGTTGAAAATGAGGGAGGACTGACATGTCGACTTTGAGCAAACTGACCGCCGCTCTGGCGCTGACCGCCAGCACCGCGACCATGGCGCAGGCGGACACGATCCGCTTCTGGACCACGGAGGAGCAGCCGGAGCGCCTTGCCAAGCAGCAGGAAATCGCGGACGCTTTCAAGGAAGCAACCGGCAACGAGGTTCAGGTCATACCGGTGACCGAGACCGATCTCGGCACCCGCGCCACCGCAGCCTTCGCCGCAGGCGATCTTCCCGATGTGATCTACCACACCGTGCAATATGTCCTGCCCTGGGCCGAAGCCGGCATTCTGGACGTCGAGATCAACGACGAAATCGTCAATGATCTGGGCATCGACACCTTCGCGCCCGGCGCGATCGAGATGGCGCAGTTCGAGGGCATGACTGCCGCCGTGCCGGTGGATGGCTGGACCCAGATGATCATCTACCGCAAGGATCTGTTCGACGAGAACGGCCTTGCCGCGCCGGATTCCTACGAAAACATCGCAACCGCGATCGAGGCACTGCACAATCCGCCGGATATGTACGGCTTTGTCGCCGCCACCAAGATCGACGAGAACTTCATGAGCCAGGTTCTGGAGCATGTCTTCCTCGCCAACGGCGTGACGCCGGTCGATGAGAACGGCTTCAAGCCGCTGGATGAGGCGAAGACGATCGAGGTTCTGGAATTCTACAAGACGCTGGCCGATGCCTCTCCCGCCGGCGAACTCTACTGGGATCAGTCGCGCTCGCTCTATTTCGACGGCAAGGCGGCGATGATCATCTGGTCGCCCTTCATTCTCGATGAACTCGCCGGCCTGCGCGACAGCGCGCCGCCGACCATCAATGACGATCCGACCTCCACCGAACTTGCCCAAAAGACCGACGTCGTCACCACCTTCTCCGGCCCCTCCAATCCGGATGGCGCGGCCTGGGCCGATATCCGCTATCTCGGCGTGACCGCGGACGCCAATATCGATGTCGCCGCCGACTTCATCAAGTTCTCGATGGATGAGGGCTATATGAGCACGCTGTCGATGGCGCCGGAGGGCAAGTTCCCGGTTCGTCGCGGCACGGCGGACGCGCCTACGGAATTCGTCGAAGAATGGGCGACTCTGCCTGTCGGCGTCGACCGCAAGGCCCCGCTTGCCGATCTCTACCCGGAAGCGACGGTGGACAAGATCGTGACCGGCCTTGAAACCGCCAATCGCTGGGGCGTGAAAGAAGGCCAGCTCGCGCTCGCCTCCAAGATGATCAACAGCCAGATCATCAATCAGGTCGTGCGCCAGTATATCGACGGCGAGATCGATGGTCAGCAGGCCGTCGAAAGGCTCAACACGGAGCTTGGCGCAATCAACTGATTGCCCTTTCGGGAAAACCGCCGGGCGGGTCTTCTGAACCGCCCGGCCGATCCTGCAGCCCGTCCCCGCCGGACGCGCGAACAGTCTCCAGGCCGGAAACGATCGCATGACAGACACAACCGAAACGACGCTGAAGGGGCCGCCCAAGACCATAGGCCGCATGGCCAGGCGCGAGATGCGCTTTGCTTATTCCATGCTGGCGCCGACCTTCCTGATCGTGCTCGCGGTCGTGCTGATGCCGCTGATCGCCAATTTCTGGATCTCGTTCAAGCCGGTCCAGCTTTCCGACCTGCGCCCGCCGCAGCTCAACATCAACGAGCGCATTCGCGGCGATATCGAAAACGCCGGCGATGCGGTCGAACTCGAATATCGCCTCCGTAACACCTCGCAGGATGCCTCGATCTATGAGGCTGGCTTCGTCGACATCGTGCCCGATGGCCTGACGGTAACCGGCGTCGATGAGCGCTGCGTGGTCGAGGGCCGGCAGGTGAGCTGCACGCTCGGTGACCTGCCGCCCAAATTCCGCGACAGCATCCGCCTGCAAGTGATCGCCGACACCGCCTATCTTCAAACGCCCGTCAGCCCGCGCGACAGCGACCCGGCAGCCTTCGGCAGCGCGGAAAACATCCTGACCAATTTCGAGTTCACGCTCGACAATTTCGCGCGCATCTTTTCCTCGCAGGATTTCTGGAAGGTGCTGCGGGTCACCTTCTATTACACCGTGTTCGGCACGGCGAGCGCGTTGGTGCTGGGCCTGTTCGCAGCACAGCTTCTGAACCAGAGCTTCCGCGGGCGTACGGCGCTGCGCGGCCTGTTCCTGTTTCCCTATGTCGCGCCCGTCATTGCCGTCGCCTTCACCTGGGTCATTCTGCTCGACCCCTATTCGGGCACGCTCAACGCGCTTCTGGTGCGCTCCGGCATGATCGGCGCGCCGGTGGATTTCTTCGGCCAGCGCGATATCCCGATCTCTGTGTTCGGCCTCACCTTCAATTTCCCGGTGGCGCTGACGACGGTGATCGCGTTCGAGGCCTGGCGCTATTTCCCGCTGTCCTTCCTGTTCATCCTGGCGCGCATGCAGGCGCTTTCCACCGATGTCTACGAGGCGGCCGAGATCGACGGCGCGACGCCGCTGCAGCAGTTCTGGTACATCTCTCTGCCGCAGCTCGTCGGCATTCTGGCGGTGCTGTTCCTGCTGCGCTTCATCTGGACCTTCAACAAGTTCGACGACATCTTCCTTCTGACGGGTGGTGCTGCCGGCACGCGCACGCTGACCGTCGATGTCTATGAGCAGGCCTTTGCGGTTTCCAATCTCGGCGCGGGCGCTGCGGTCGCGGTCGTGGTGTTCGTCGTGCTTCTGGCGTTCGCGCTGCTGTTCTTCAAATTCTCACCGCAGGACGAGGGATGATGCGTATCGGAACCGGTTTCATCGCGGCCATCCTGCTCGGTGCCTTCTGGGGCGCGGTCTGGATGGTCGTCATCGGCCTGATCTACACGCTGTTTGCCGGCGAGGCGAGCGCGCCGCAGGTATGGGTGGCCGCCCTTGCAGGCGCGGTGGCCGCAGCGATCTACATACTATCGCCGGTGAAGACCCGCGACCGGCCGAAGGCGCGCGGCACACGGCTTAAGGCGATCGTGGCCATCGCCATCTTCGCGGTGCTGATGATCGTGACCTTCGGCGAGCCCTTCGGCCTGTCGCTGCTCTACTCCACGCTCTATCAGTTGATCGCGCTTGTCGCCTTCATCGCCGCCTTGTGCTGGTCGATCGTGGCGGCGCTTCATGATCAGCCGGCCGGCAATATCGGCCGCTATCACCTCGAAGTCGTGTTCCTGCGGTTCATGAAGGGCCTCGGGCTGACGCTGTTCACCATCGTCGTGGCCCTGCCCTTCTATGTAATGGTGATGACGAGCTTCAAGAGCCAGCAATCGCTGGTCTCCAATCCGCTCGACCTTTCCATCGACTTGTCGCAAGGGCTTTCCGGCCTGTTCAGCTCCTATATCGAGCTGTTCACCACCTATCACTTCGGCACGTTCCTGATGAATTCGGCGATCGTCTCTGTCGCCACCGTGGTGATCACGCTGGTCTTCGCCGTGCCCGGCGCCTATGCGGTGGCGCGGCTGCGCTTTCCCGGACAGAACTTCCTGTCCCGCTCTATCCTGCTGATCTACATGGTGCCGGCGATCGTGCTGGTGATCCCGCTCTATTCGGCCTTTTCGCAGATCGGCCTCAGAAACTCGCTGTTCGGGCTGATGATCGTCTATCCGGCCACCACCATTCCGGTCGCGCTCTACATGCTGCAGGGCTATTTCCGGGGCCTGCCCTCCGAACTGGAGGAGGCGGGCCTGATGGACGGGCTGAAGCGCCCGGGCGTGATCCTCAAGATCACCCTGCCGCTTGCCCTGCCAGCGCTCGCCTCCGTCGCGCTTTACGTCTTCATGATCGCCTGGAACGAGTTCCTGTTCGCTTTCATGTTCCTCGACGACATCAACATGTTCACGCTCTCGCGCGGCGTTGTCTCGCTCAATTCCTCGGAGGTCCCGCGCCAGCATCTGATGGCGGGCGCGGTGATCGCCACCGTGCCGGTGCTGTTCGTGTTCCTCTGGTTCGAACGCTTCCTGGTGGCCGGGCTGACGGCCGGCAGCGTGAAAGGATGAGCATGCATAGCTCGCTGAAACAACAGGCCATCGACATCCTCCGCATGAACGACCGCGGCGGTTACACCGTGCCCACCGCCCGGCTCTATCCCTATCAGTGGGAGTGGGATTCCGTGTTCGCGGCTCTCGGCTTCGCGACCTTCGACCGCGACCGGGCATGGCAGGAAATCGAAACGCTGTTTTCCGGCCAGTGGGCCGACGGCATGGTGCCGCACATCATTTTCCACAAGACCGACCCGGATTATTTCCCCGGCCCGGAAATGTGGAAATCCAACACCGCGCCGCCCTCCTCCGGCCATTCCCAGCCGCCGGTCGCCGCAAGCGCGATGCTGACGATGATGAAGACCGGCGGCGCGATGGACCGGGCGCGGGCCAAGGCGCTCTTCGAAAAGCTCGTCCGGTGGCATCGCTGGTTCCACACATACCGAGACCCGGATGAAACCGGCGTGGTCGGCATCGTCCACCCTTGGGAATCCGGCCGCGACAACTGCCCGGACTGGGATATCGGCATGGCGCAAGTGGCCGTGCCGGAGGATCTCGGCGACCTGCCGCGCCGCGACATCACCCATGTCAACCCGTCCGAACGCCCGACGGCGGAGCAATATAACCGCTATCTCGCCATCGTGAAATTCGGCCATGAATGCCGATGGGATCATCTGGAGATCGCCCGCAACGGCCCGTTCTTCATGGTCGACCCCTGCGTCCAGTTCGCCCTGATGCGGGGCGACCGCGACCTTGCCGAACTTGCCGGTGAATTCGGCGAGCCCGGCATCCGCGACGAATGCGAGGCGTGGCTGAAGCGCTCGAAGGCGGGCTGCGAAAGCTTCTGGAACGACGAGGTCGGCGGCTTCGTGGCCAAGGACCTGCGCTCCGGCGGGCTCTCGACAGCCTTCACCAATGCTTCCGCCATGGCGCTCTACGCCGATGCTGGCACCACCGAACAGCAGGCGCGCTCGGTGGCCGAAATCGCCGCCATCCTCGACAATTGCACCTATGGTTTCCCAAGCTGGGACCCGCGCGACGAGCGGTTCGAAAGCCGGCGCTATTGGCGCGGGCCTATCTGGTCCGTGGTCAACTGCATGATCGGCCTCGGCCTTGCCGAAAAGGGCGAGACGGCGCTTGCCGAACGGCTGAGAGCCGACACCCGCAAGGCGGTGGAAAAATCCGGCTTCTACGAATATTTCGACCCGCTTTCGGGTGAAGGACTGGGCGGCAAGCTGTTTACCTGGACGGCGGCCATCCATCTGGCCTGGGCCATGGGCGACGACATGCTGCAGGCGGAAGGAGACTGATATGGGCGCGATCAAGCTCGAAAACGTGGAAAAATGGTTCGGCGACCTGCAGGTCATCAAGGGCATCGACCTCGAGATTGCCGATGGCGAGTTCGTCATCTTCGTCGGCCCGTCGGGCTGCGGAAAATCGACGCTGCTCCGGATGATCGCCGGGCTCGAGGAGACCAGCCGCGGCCGCATCCTGCTCGACGGCGACGACGTCACAGACCGCCTGCCGTCGGAGCGCGGGCTTTCCATGGTGTTCCAATCCTACGCGCTCTATCCGCACATGAATGTGCGCGACAATATGGGCTTTTCGCTGAAGACCGCCGGCAGTCCGAAATCGGAAATCGAACAAAAGGTCGGCCGCGCCGCCGAAATCCTCAAACTCGACGATTATCTCGACCGCCGCCCCAAGGCGCTTTCCGGCGGCCAGCGTCAGCGGGTCGCGATCGGCCGCGCGATCGTGCGCGAGCCCAAGGGTTTTCTGTTCGACGAGCCGCTCTCCAATCTCGACGCGGCGCTCCGCGTCGAGATGCGCTTCGAGATTGCCCGCCTGCACGAAACGCTCGGCACCACGATGATCTACGTGACCCATGACCAGGTGGAGGCGATGACGCTTGCCGACCGGATCGTGGTGCTCAAGGACGGCAGGATCATGCAGATCGGGACGCCGCGCGAACTCTACGAAAAACCCGACAATTTGTTCGTGGCGCAATTCATAGGGTCACCGAAGATGAACATCATGCCGTGTACCGGCGGCGACGAGAAGTACGCCATCGAAGGCCATGGCGGCGGCGACCTGCCGGATGGCACAGGCGGGACACCGGCATCGCTCGGCATCCGTCCCGAACATATCGACGTCGTCGCCCCCGGCGAGGGGCAGGTCACCGGCAAAGTCGAGATCGACGAATATCTCGGCTCCGACACCTTCCTCTATGTCGATTGCGGCACAGCTGGCCGCCTGATCGTGCGCGTGGCGGAGATCGAGGCCGGCATGCGCGGAAAGGAGGTCGGGTTGAAATTCCGGCCGGAAAAATTACACTTTTTCGATGAATCGGGGGCCTCGATCTGACCCGGACGCATCGCCGGCCCCGTGAAAAAGCCAGGGAGGCGTCATGACCGTCAAACGGATCGTTGCCAACATCGCCACGCAGTCGATAACGGAGCGCCGCCGTTTCTATGAGGAATTGCTGGGGCTGAAGGCGGTGATGGATCACGGCTGGATCGTTACCCTGACATCCGACGAACGCGCGCTGGTGCAGATCGCCTTCGCGAGCGAAGGCGGTTCCGGCACGCCGGTGCCCGATCTTTCCATCGAGGTCGATGATCTTGACGAGGTCCTTGCCCGGGCGGAGGCGATGGGCCTTGCCCTCGCCTATGGTCCCGCCGAGGAACCCTGGGGCGTGCGTCGTTTCTTCGTGCGCGATCCCGATGGCCTGCTGCTCAACATCCTCGTCCACGCCGACGCTGCGTGAGCTTCAGGAAGACGGGCACACAAACGGCGTCTTGCGACCGCCGTCATAGGGCACCCCATAACCGCCGGTCAGCAGCAATGTTGTGAGATCGCCCTTCTCGGGCACGCCGACATCGGCCACCACGCGGCCGAAATATTTGTCGCCCGCGATCTCGCGCAGCTCCACCCGGTCGCCCTCGTTGAGCAGCGAGATCACATAGTCTTTCGCGATATTGGCCGCTTCCTTCTCGGCCCCGCAGGACGAGCGGAGTTCCGGCGTATCGACGCCGCGCACTCTGACAAGCGTCTCGATCACCTGCCCCGGCCAGGGCCGCGCCTCGACTGCGATTGTATCGCCATCCACAACGCGCACCACCTCAGCGCTCACCGGCCCCGCGAATATCTCGACGGCGCCAGCGACAGGCGGCAGCGACAGGAAAACGGTGCACAACAGCGCGCATGTGGAAAAGGGGCGATTCATGACAAAGGAATTTATTCCTTTGTTTCGACCACATCAATAGGAATTTTTACCCATAGTTAAAAATCGATTGCCCGGCCCTTGATCTCCCAGTCCCCGAAACGGGCCGGGTCGAGCCCACCACGCCCGCCAAGCTCGGTTGCCGGCTTGCCAGCCGCACTTGCGGCGTTGCGGCGGCGTTCCTCGGCCTCGGCCAAGGCCCGTTTTGCGGCCTCTGGCAGGTCGCGGTGCTGCGCATCCGGCTCATCGGCGGGCTTTTCCGGCGTCGACGTCAGCGCCGCCAGATCGGCTGCCGATGGCAGGCCGGCGATATCGTTTTCGTTGCTGTTGCCGTCGTTTCCGTCTGTCATGCCACGTCTCTCGTCAATCAAACCCTGCGTCGCCGCAATATTGATATATGCGCGACCATGCCCCAATTATAGGGCAAGCTTCAACCAATCTGAAGAGTTCCTCTTTGTCGCTTCAGGAGACCTGGACATGAATTTCGTTCGCACCGCCATGCTGCTTGCCGCGATGACGGCGCTGTTCATGGGCATTGGTTATATGCTTGGCGGCCAGAGCGGCATGGTGATCGCCTTCCTCGTGGCCGCCGCCATGAACGTTTTCTCCTACTGGAATTCAGACCGCATGGTGCTGAAAATGTACGGCGCCCAGGAGGTCGACGAGCGCACGGCGCCGGAATATTACGGCATGGTGCGCGAGCTTGTCGGCCGCGCCGGCCTGCCCATGCCCAAGGTCTATCTCTATGACAGCCCGCAGCCGAACGCCTTTGCCACCGGCAGGAACCCGCAACACGCCGCCGTCGCCGCCTCGACCGGCATCGTGAAAATGCTCTCGCGCGAGGAACTGGCCGGCGTGATGGCCCATGAGCTCGCCCACGTCCAGCATCGCGACACGCTGACCATGACGATTACCGCGACCCTTGCCGGCGCGATCTCCATGCTCGCCAATTTCGCCTTCTTCTTCGGGCGCGGGCGCGACAATCCGCTCGGCATTGTCGGCGTTCTGCTGATGATGATCGTCGCGCCCATGGCGGCAGCACTTGTGCAGATGGCGATCAGCCGCACCCGCGAATATTCGGCCGACCGGCGCGGCGGCGAGATCTGCGGCAATCCGATGGCGCTTGCCTCCGCGCTGCAGAAAATCCATCATGGGGCGCAGGCGATCCACAATGAACGTGCCGAGCGCAACCCGGCGACGGCGCATATGTTCATCATCAACCCGCTCTCGGGCCAGAACATGGACAATCTGTTTTCGACCCACCCCAACACTGAAAACCGGATCGCGGCACTGCGCGATCAGGCCGCAAGCATGGGGCAGACCTCGACGCAGGGCTACCGGCCTGCTACAGCGACCCGCAGATCGCAGTCGGTTCCCAATACCGGCAACGGCAATGAACCGCCCTTCAAAGGTCCCTGGTCTTGAATGATGACATGAAGCGGACGGCCCCGAAAAAGGACCGTCCGACCGATAAGCCCGGCTACGCCGCCCGCGCCGCCGCCTCCAAAATCCTCGCAGCCGTTGTCGACCGCAAGACGCCGCTCGATGGCATGATCGACACCGAGCACGGCAATGCCGCCTATCGCGCGCTCAGCCCCGCCGACCGGGCGCTCACCCGCGCGCTGGTGCTGACCACGCTGCGCCACAAGCCGATGATCGATCAGGCGATCGCCTCGCTGCTCGACCGTCCGCTGCCGGGCGGCGCGCGGGCGCTGTCGCATGTGCTGGCAATCGCCGCCGCCCAGATCCTTTATCTCGACGTGCCCGATCATTCCGCCGTCGATATCGCCGTGGAGCAGGCCAATGCCGATCCGCGCAACAAGCGCTTTGCCGGCCTCGTCAACGCCGTTCTGCGCGGCATGACGCGGCGCAAGGCGAAAATCCTGGACGAACTCGAAACCGTGAGCCCGATCCCCGACTGGTTCGCCGAGCGGCTGACCGCCGTCTATGGCGCGGATAAGGCCGCAGCCATCGGCCGTGCCCAGCTTCAGCCGCCGACGATCGATATCACCGTCAAGTCCGATCCGGAAGGCTGGGCCGCGCGGCTTGGCGGCACGGTGCTGTCCACCGGCACAATCCGCCTCGATGCGCCGTCGGGCGCAGTCTCCGACATGGACGGCTTTGCCGAGGGTGAATGGTGGGTGCAGGATGCCGCCGCCGCGATCCCCGCAACGCTGTTCGGCGATCTTTCGGGCCAGCGCGTTCTCGATCTCTGCGCCGCTCCCGGCGGCAAGACGGCGCAACTGATCATGCAGGGCGGCCAGGTGACCGCGCTGGAGCGCTCCAGGAGCAGGCTCCGGCGGCTGGAGCAGAACCTTTCCCGCTTGCAGCTTTCCGCCGAAACGATCGCCGCCGACATGATGGAGTACCAACCGGAAGCCCCGTTCGACGCCGCCCTTCTGGATGCCCCCTGCTCTTCCACCGGCACCGCGCGCCGGCATCCGGACGTGTTCTGGACCAAGGATTTCTCCGACATCGAGAAGCTTGCGGAGGTGCAATACGCCATGACGCGGCGCGCGCTCGGTCTGGTGCGCCCCGGCGGCATCGTGATCTTCTCCAACTGTTCGCTCGATCCGCTGGAGGGCGAGGCCGTTGTCGAGCGGCTTCTGGCCGATGGCGCGCCCGCCGAGCGCGCGGCCTTCCCGGCCGGAAGTCCGGAAGCGCTTGCGCCGTTTTTCGATGCCCACGGCGCGATCCGCACCACGCCGGCGGCCATGCTTGACGGCAAGACCGGGCTCGACGGCTTCTACGCCGTCGCACTCCGACGCACAGACGGGTAAGCAAAAACTGACAAAGCACAACCTGTTAAGCAAGTGTTCAGGCTCTTGCGCTACCCCGTAAGGTCGGGTCACGCCGGTTTCCGGCGAACGAAACAAACAAAAAGGGTCTGAAATTGGTTTTTCCGGGCGCGGAAATCGCACGATATGCCTTTCTGTACGCCGAGGAATCTCTCCGGCGTGCCAGGGCGGCCGTATTGTCGCTGCCATTGCCGCGCTGGCCCGGCGGCGCAACGCCGCAATTGCTGGTGGCCCCCACCGACCTGCGCATCGCCGATCCGCTGGAGGGCGAGGACATCGTCTCCGGCCGCTTCGCCTTTGCCGGCGAACTGCTGCTCACGGAAGGCCGGCCGCTGTTCTCCTGTGAAATGCCGAGCCCGAACTTCGAGCGAATCGTGTCCGGCTTCGGCTGGCTGAGGCATCTGAGGACCCAGCGCGACAGCAGCGCGAACGAGTTCGCCCGCGCTGCGGTGCTGAGCTTCCTGCGCCGCCACCGCACACGAACGGGGCCGAGCTTTGCGACGGAAACGGTGGCCACCCGGCTCAACGCCTGGCTCTGCCATTCCACCGTCATTCTCAAGGGCGCGGACGCCGCCTTCTACCGCCGTTTCATCGATGCCGTCATCAGCCACGAGCGCTTGCTGCGCCGGCGTTATCGCGGCATGGCGCGCGACGAATTGAAGCTGCAGGTGGCCATGACGCTCGCCATGGCCTCGATCAGCCTCGATCTTTCCGACCGGCGCAAGTCCGAAGCGCGACAAAGGCTCGACGACGAGCTTGCCCGTCAGATCCTGCCCGATGGCGGCCATGTCTCGCGCTGCCCCGATGCGCTGCTACGCCTTCTGCTCGGCCTGCTGCCGCTCAGGCAGACCTATATCAATCTGGAACAGCCGCTGCCCAAGCGCCTGCTCGCCAGCATCGACCGGGCCTATGCGGCGCTGAATTTCTTCCGCCACAGCGATGGCGAGCTTGCGCTCTTCAACGGCTCGGGCCGGGTGCCCTCCACCGCGCTTTCCGCGCTTCTGCGCTATGACGAGATCGGCAGCGCCGGTTTCAAGGCCCTGCCCCATACCGGTTTCCAGCGACTGGAGGCCGGCGGAACCGTGCTGATCGTCGATGCCGGCAAACCGCTTTCCGCGCATCTGTCGAAGACCGCCCATGCTGGCGCGACCGCCTTCGAACTGTCATCCGGCAGGAACCGTTTCATCGTCAATGCCGGCGTTCCCGCGGCCCCGCGCGGCGATGCGGCCCGCATGGCGCGCGCCACCGCCGCACATTCCACCGTCACGATCGACGACCACTCCTCGATCCGCTTCTCCCGCTCGGATTTTCTCGGCCCCGTCGCCTTCGGCGGTCTGCGCCATATCGCGGTTGAGCGGGATGAGGACGAGCGCGGCGATGACCGTCTCGTCATGCGCCATGACGGCTATCTGTCGCGCTTCCGGCTCTATTGCGAACGCAGCCTGACGCTGTCGCCGGACGGACGCACGCTGTCCGGCATCGACCGGTTTCGCCGCCCGCATGACGCCCTGCCGCTTGCGCGCGACGGCCATGTCGCCACCATCCGCTTCCACCTCCATCCGGCCATCTGGACGATGCGGGAAGATGCCGACACGATCTTCATGACCGCGCCGGACAATGAAAGCTGGCTGTTTTCCGCCCCGGGCTTTGCGCCTGAAATCGAAGACGACGTCTTCTTCGCCGCAAGCACGGGCGCCAGGGCCTCGCACCAGATCGTGATCACCGCCGACATCGCCGAACACGCCGACATCGCCTGGCAGTTCAAACGCCTGGACTGAGACGATCTCTTATAAGTGGACATAACGCCAAGCCCTCCAGGCAGCGGTTTATAATTCCCGCGCAGCATGCTAAAGCGCCGCAGGTATCCCCGAATTTCAGCGCTGCGGCCTCCGCAGCGACCGCCCGAAGGACATCGCCATGGCTGTCGCCTCCAAGAAAATTCCCGCACCCGATCTCGTGACCGTGAAAACCGCGCTGCTTTCGGTCTCCGACAAGAGCGGCATCGTCGAATTCGCAAGCGCGCTTGCGGCCCAGGGGATCAGGCTGCTGTCGACCGGCGGCACCCACAAGGCGCTCGCCGAGGCCGGCCTTGAGGTCACCGATGTTTCCGCCGTCACCGGCTTTCCCGAAATCATGGACGGGCGGGTCAAGACGCTGCATCCGAATGTCCATGGCGGCCTGCTGGCCATCCGCGACGACGAGGAGCATCAGGCGGCGATGCGCGAGCACGGCATTTCCGGCATCGATCTCGCGGTGATCAACCTCTATCCGTTCGAGGAGGTCCGCGCCGCCGGCGGCGATTATCCGACGACGGTGGAAAACATCGATATCGGCGGCCCGGCGATGATCCGCGCGGCGGCCAAGAACCACGCCTATGTCACGGTGATCACCGACCCCGCCGATTACGACGAGGTGCGCACGGCGATCGAAGCCGGCAACGGCGCCGTTCCCTATGCGCTTCGCCAGACGCTTGCCGCCCGCGCCTATGCCCGCACCGCCGCCTATGACGCCGCGATTTCCGGCTGGTTCGCCGAGGCGCTGTCGATCGAAAATCCGCGCCACATGACGCTTGGCGGCACGCTGCGCCAGGAAATGCGCTACGGCGAAAATCCGCACCAGTCGGCGGCCTTCTACGTCACCGGCGACAAGCGACCGGGCGTGGCGAACGCCGTGCAGCATCAGGGCAAGCAGCTTTCCTACAACAATATCAACGACACCGACGCCGCCTTCGAGCTGGTCGCGGAGTTTCCGCCGGAAATGGCCCCCGCCTGCGCCATCATCAAGCATGCCAATCCCTGCGGCGTGGCGCGGGCCGGGACGCTGACCGAGGCCTACAAGCGGGCGCTTGCCTGCGACAGCCAGTCGGCCTTCGGCGGCATCGTCGCGCTCAACGGCACGCTCGATGCCGAGACCGCGTCGGAAATCGTGAAGCTGTTCACCGAGGTGATCATCGCGCCCGACGCCGATGAGGCCGCCCGTGAAATCCTCGCCGCCAAGAAGAACCTGCGCCTGCTCACCACCGGCGGCCTGCCGGACCCGCGCGCGCGCGGCGTGAATTTCAAGACCGTTGCCGGCGGCTTCCTGGTGCAGTCGCGCGATACCTCGATGATCGACGAGATCGCCCTCAACGTGGTCACCGAACGCGCGCCGACCGATCGCGAGCTGGAAGACATGAAGATGGCCTTCGCGATCGCCAAGCACGTCAAGTCGAACGCGATCGTGTACGTCAAGGACGGCCAGACCGCCGGCATCGGCGCCGGCCAGATGAGCCGCATCGACAGTGCCCGCATTGCTGGCATCAAGGCAGAGGAAGCCGCGAAAGCCGCCGGCTGGCCCGAGCCGATGACGCGCGGTTCGGCGGTCGCCTCGGAAGCCTTCTTCCCGTTTGCGGACGGGCTGCTTTCGGCCGTTGCCGCCGGGGCCACCGCCGTGATCCAGCCAGGCGGATCGATCCGCGATCAGGAGGTGATCGACGCCGCCAACGCCAATGGCGTGGCGATGGTGTTCACAGGCGTCAGGACTTTCCGTCACTGACGGCCACGGCCGCCGGCACGAACAGCGCCAGCCCCGCGACCAGAAAAACAAGCAGGCTCGCCATGCCGATATTCGGCGAGCCCGTCCAGCTTGTGAGCACCGCGAAGCCCGCGGTCGCCATGAAGCTCGTCAGCCGGCCCGTGAGCGAGAACAGGCCGAAGAAGCGGCCGGCTTCAGCGCGGTCCACCGCCCGCGCCAGAAACGCGCGCGAGCCCGCCTGCACGGGCCCGAATGCCAGGCCGATGATCACGCCGTAGAACAGGAATGCCCTCTCCGCGCCGGACGAGAACAGCCCGTGACCAGCCGGCGCAAGCGGCACTAGGCCGAACGCCGTGGCATCGACGCTTGTGGACACCACGCCCAGGGTCGCGAAGATCAGCATCGACAGCGTGACGATCACCACCCGCCCCGCACTGAGGCGATGCCCGAGGCGGGCGGCGCAAAAGCAGCCGAAAATGGCGGCGACGTTGAGGATCATGCCGTAGATGCCGATCTCGGTGATCGACCAGTCGAACATCGAGGCGGCAAACGCGCCGCCGAGGATCAGCAGGCCGTTGAGCCCGTCCATATAGAGCATGCGCGCGATAAAGAAGCTGAACAGCGCCGGACGCTTCCTGAGGCTTAAAAGGGTCGCGAAAAAGTCTGCAAGCCAGCCCTTCAGCCGCCGGCCCGCCGCGCCGGTCTTCACATGGTCGGGCGTCAGCAGGATCATCGGCATCAGAAACACCAGATACCACAGCGCCGAAAGCGGTCCGGCAAGGCGCGCCGGCTCGCCTTCGACCGCCGACAGCCCGAACAGCGGCGGCTTGCCTAGGATGGTGAGGCCGGTATCGGGGTCTGCGGACAGGAACAGCAGGAACAGGATGAGGAAGATCATGCCGCCGAGATAGCCGAGCCCCCAGGCATCGTTGGAAATCCGGGTGATCGCGCCCCGCTCGACCAGCCGGGGCAGCATGGCGTCGTTGAAGACCACCGAGAGCTCGGCCGCCACCGTGGCGAGCACGATCATCACCGCCGGCCAGAAATAGCCGCTCCCCGGCGCGGCCTGCCAGAGCATGCAAAGGGCTGCGATCTGGACGATGGCGAGGCTGCCGATGAAGCGCTTGTTGCCGCCGGTTGAATCCGACAGCGCGCCGGCCAGCGGGGCGGTGAGCGCGATCACGACGCCCGCCACCGTCGCCGCATTCGCCCAGGCCGTCTGGCCCGCGACCTTGTCCGGACCGAGCGAGGCCACGAAATAGGGGCCGAAGATGAAGGTGATGATCACCGTGAAGAAGGGCTGCGCCGCCCAGTCGAAAAACATCCAACCAAGGATTCCCGACCGGCCCGCCGCGCGTTCGTCCGCCTCGCCCTCAGCCAGCGCCATCGTCTCGCCCCCATTCCTGCCTGCCCCTATCCGATAGAATGACGGCAGGTCTGGCGCAAGCCCGTCAGACGAGATCGCGCGCGAGATCGCTGAGCAGGCCGGCCGCCACGGTCGTCTTGGCGATGGTCGGATCGCCCGACGCCGCGAGACGCGAGAGCTGGTCGGTGACCTGCAACACCCGCTGGGCATGCGCCTCGCGCCAGGCCTCGACGGGTTCCTCCGCATCGCCGTGACCGATCAGCGCATTGGCGGCGAGATCGCGGCGGCTTGCGGAAATCTGGTCCATGGAGCGGGCGAGCGCGAGCGAATCGTAGAAGTCGGTCGGGCTCATCCGGGCTGCCGCCGAGAGCAGCGGCGAGACGTAGAACATCCGCGTCACCTCGAAATAGGCCCTGGCGGCCTTTTCCAGGCTGTGGCCGCTGCGGCTTGCGATCTGCAGCGCCTCCGGCACGAACATCATCGCCAGATGATGCGCGAGCCGCCGCGACAGCGCCTCCGGCACGCCCGCCTGCCGCCAGCCCGCCTCCTGGTCCGCCAGCCACTCGGCCCGCGCCTCCGGCAGCAGGCCCTCGATATCCGACTCGAACAGCGAGAAGGCGTCGCGCAGCTTCGCGACCGAACCGGCGATATCGCCCTCGGCAAGGCCGTTGCGCAGCAACAGATGCGTCAAAATCCGGAACAGATAACGAAGCTGCGCATAGATCGCGTTTTGGACATCGCCGTCGATCGTGCCGTCCAGCGCATGGACCGCGTCCCAGACCTCGTCCATCGCGAAACCATCGCGGGCGATGATCGCGGCCTTGACCACCTCGGCCGGCGTCGCCGCCGTCATATCGCAGGCGTTGATCACGAATTCCGGACCACCGCGATTGATCACGTCATTGGCAAGCCCGGTGGAGATGATCTCGCGGCGCAGTCGATGGCCGGCGATATCATCGGAAAACGCCTTGCGCATCCGCTCCGGGAAATAGCCGTAGAGCACCGGCTCCATATAGGGATCGTCCGGCAGGTCGCTTTCCAGAATCTGGTCGAACAGCACGATCTTGCCATAGGAGAGCAGCACGCCGGTTTCGGCCCGGGTCATCGCCTGATCGGCTTGCCGGCGCGTCTTCAGCGCCTCCTCGTCCGGCAGCATTTCCACGGCGCGATCGAGATGGCCCTCGCGCTCCAGCACGTCCATCATCCGCGACAGCGACAGCAGGCTCTGCAACCCCTCGCGGGTGCTGAGCGAGATCGCCAGCGTCTGGAGATAGTTGTTTTCGAGCACGATTTCGGCCACCGCCTCGGTCATCTCCGCCAGCAGGTGGTCGCGGTCCTCGCGCGAAAGCCGGCCGGCGCGCATTGCGGAGGCCAGCGCGATCTTGATGTTGACCTCGACGTCGGAGCAGTTGACGCCGGCGGAATTATCGATGGCGTCGGAATTGCAGCGCCCGCCCTTCAGCCCAAAGGCGATGCGGCCCTTCTGGGTGACGCCGAGATTGGCGCCCTCGCCGATCACCTTGACGCGAAGCTCGTTGGCATTGATGCGGATCGCGTCATTGCCGCGATCGCCGACCTCGGCATTGGTCTCGCCGGCGGCCTTGATATAGGTGCCGATGCCGCCGAACCAGAGCAGATCGACCTCGCTCTTGAGGATCGCGGTCATCACATCGAACGGCGAATACTCCTCCGCCTTGAGACCAATCGCGGCCGCCGCCTCGGGCGTCAGCCGGACCGATTTCTCGTTGCGGGAGATGATCATCCCGCCCGCAGACAGCTTCTCCCGGTCATAATCCTGCCAGCTCGAACGTGGCAGGTCGAATAGCCGCTTGCGCTCGGCAAAGCCGGTTGCCGGATCGGGGTTCGGGTCGATGAAGATATCGCGGTGGTCGAAGGCGGCCACCAGCCGGATCTGTTCCGACAGCAGCATGCCGTTGCCGAAGACATCGCCCGACATGTCGCCGACGCCCGCCACGGTGAACGGCGTGGTCTGGATATCGATGTTCATCTCGCGGAAATGCCGCTTGACCGCCTCCCAGGCGCCGCGCGCGGTGATGCCCATCTTCTTGTGGTCGTAACCGGCCGAGCCGCCGGAGGCGAAGGCATCGTCGAGCCAGAAGCCCGCTTCCTGCGCCAGCGCGTTGGCGGTGTCGGAGAAGGTCGCCGTGCCCTTGTCGGCGGCGACGACGAAATAGGGATCGTCCTCGTCGGCGCGCACCGTGTCCTTCGGCGGCACCACCTCGCCGTCGATGATGTTGTCGGTGATCGAAAGCAGTGTCCGGATATAGCTCTTGTAGGCCTCGCGGCCGGCGTTGAACACCTCCTCGCGGCTGCCGCCGATCGGGAGGTTCTTCGGGTAGAAGCCACCCTTGGCGCCGACCGGCACGATCACGGCGTTCTTCACCTGCTGGGCCTTGACCAGCCCCAGCACCTCGGTGCGGTAGTCCTGGCCGCGATCCGACCATCTGAGACCGCCGCGCGCGACCTTGCCGAAGCGCAGATGCACGCCTTCCACCTGCGGACCGTAAAGATAGACCTCTCGGAACGGCCTTGGCTGCGGCAGGATGGCAAGCGACTGCGAGGCGAACTTGAAGGCGAGGTTTGGCCGCGGCGCGCCATTCTCGTCGGTCTGGAAATAGTTAGTCCTGAGCGTCGCGTCGATCAGCTTGACGAACAGCCGCAGAATGCGGTCGTCATCGATATTCGGCACGCCCTCCAGCCCTTCCGTGATCGTGCCGCGCGCGCTTTTCATGCCGTCGCTGCGGGCGTCATCGGAGAGCGCCGGATTGAAGGCGGTCTCGAACATGGAAAACAAGGCCCGCGCGATCACCGGATACTGGCAGAGCGAATTGGCGATGTAATCGCCGGTGTAGTTGACGCCGGCCTGGCGCAGATATTGCGCATAGGCGCGCAGCACGTTGGCCTGACGCCCGCTGAGCCGCGCCAGCAGAACCAGCCGGTTGAAGCTGTCATTGCTGATCGCGCCCTGAAAGGCGTCGACGAAGGCTTCCTCAAGCCGGTCGCCATCGGCCTCCAGATCGACATCGCTTTCGACCAGCAGCTCCATGTCATGAAGGACAACCTCGATGCTGGCCGCGCCGCTTTCGGCATATTCCAGTTCGAAGGTCCGCTCCGAGACGACGGAGAAGCCGAGATTTTCCAGAAGCGGCACGCGGCGCGACAATGGTACATGAGAACCGCCATGGAATATCTTGAGACGGAGCACCTCTGCCTCGTCCTCATGCCGGTCGCGGTAGAAATCGATGCGCATGCCTTTCTTGGCCGCGTCACCGATCAGACCGAGATCGGCATAGGCCTCGTCCGGGGAGAAGGCCTCGTGATAGGCCTCGTTGGCCTCGATCTCCGGCGCGCCGGGCCCGGACAGTTCCTTGAACCGTTCCGTCCAGTCGGCGGCAAGCCTTGTGACCTCGGCCTCAAGTTCGGCCTGCGGCACGTCCGGCGTCTTGTCCATGCTGCGCCGGCCGATGATGAAATGCACCCGCGCCGAACGCCCCTCAGGGAATGACGGATAATAGGCGGACACGCGGCCCTTGTAAACGCTGGCCAGATAGTCGCCGATCTTCTCGCGCAGGCGGGAATCGTAAAGGTTGCGCGGCACATAGACGAGCACCGAGACGAAACGGTCGAAATTGTCGATCCGGCTCAGCACCCGGATGCGCGGCCTGTCGGCAATCGCCATGATCTGCTCGCAGAAATCGGCAAGCAGCGGCACCGGGGCCTGGAACAGTTCGTCGCGCGGATAGGATTCCAGAATGTTCTGCAGCATCCGCCCCGCATGGCTCTTCGGTTCGTAACCGAAGCGGCGGGTGACATCCGCGATCTTGGCGCGCAAGAGCGGTATGCGCACCGCCGACTGGGTATAGGCGGTGAAGGTGAACAGGCCGACGATCCTGAGCTCGCCAACCACCTCGCCGTTTTCACCGAAACGCTTGACGCCGATATAATCCATATAGGCGCGGCGGTGAACCGTGGAGGTGGTGTTAGCCTTGGTCACCAGAAGCAGTTTCGGACTTTCCAGAAAGCCGATGATTTCCGGCGTCGAGACCACAGGATTGGGGCCGCGCCGCAGCACCCGCATTTCCGGATCGGAGAGGATGCCGATCGCCGCATCCGGCACATGCTCGACCCGCGCGCCGTCCGCATCCTTGAGATAGACAAGCTCGCGCATGCCGAGGAAGGTGAAATTGCCATCACGCAGCCAGGCGAGAAAGGCAAGCGCCTCCTCCCGCGCATCCGCGACGGCAGCCGGGGCGCGGGTTTTGATTTCGTTCATCGCGGTTTCGAGCTTGGCGAGCATTTCCGGCCAGCCGGCGACCGCGAGGCGAACATGGTTCAGGATATATTCGAGCTGCCCCTTCAGCCGCGCGCGCGTTTCCGGCGCGAGCTGGCGGACATGGACCTGGACATGGCTGATGCGATCGTCCTCGGCATGCTCGACATCGGATGAGAACGCCACCGGCGCCTGTCCCGGCGCAACAACCAGGATCGGGTGGACGGCCAACATGAAATCATTGGTGAATTCCGCGATCTCCGCCATTACCGAATCATAGATGAACGGCATGTTGCGGTCGGTGACCGTTATCACGTCGGTTGCGATGCCTTGCGGAACGATGCCTTCGACCGCGCCGATCGTGACCCGCGCGTCGCCGCCGTCATAGGCCGCGATCTCGTCAGCCGCGTGGTATGCCGCAGCGGCGATCGCTTCGGGCGTGTAGCGCTCCAGATCCTCGGGACTGGCATGGTCGAACATGAAAGCCGGGTTGATGTAAGCCTTGTTGGCCTCCCTGGCGAGGCGCTCGGCCTGCTGCATCAGGGACTTGCGCTTCTGATCGGCTTTGGTGTCCATGTTTCCTCCAGCTTATTTTATGTCAGCGGATCGAGCCGCTATTTTGGGCGATTTTCCGCGCCATTGGGATACCGTTTAAAGCCGCGGCCATGACAGCCGCTTGACAGCTTGCTCCAATAGGCGATTTAGAGCGTAATTGAGGCGAATGACAAAACAATTTCGCCATTTTATCGTTTTGGTTGCATTCAGCCCAGGCATCAACGGGACCCATTATGACATTCGACATCCCCGACGGCGCCGTTATCGCGATTTCAAGCTACGTCATGCGCGGCAAGATTGGCAACCGCGCCATCGTCTTTGCACTTGAATCTCTGGGCTACGAGACCTGGGCCGTGCCCACCGTCGTGCTGCCCTGGCATCCGGGACACGGGCGGGCGACACGGCTGCAATTTGAAGGCGAGGCTTTCGCGACGGCGCTGCACGAACTCGGCGAAAGCCGCTGGCGCGGCGAGGTTCGCGCCGTCATCAGCGGCTATCTCGCCAGCGCGGCGCAGGCCGATGCGATCGCGAAACTGGTGGAAAACCTGCGCGCCGAAAAACCCGACCTCATCTATCTCTGCGATCCCGTGATCGGCGATGAGGGCGGGCTTTATGTCGGCGAAGACACCGCCCGCGCGATCCGCGACCGGCTTCTGCCGCTCGCCGATATCGCGACGCCCAACCGATTCGAACTCGCCTGGCTTTCAGGGCGCACGCTTGAAGACAATACGGCCGCAATCGATGCAGCACTTGCGCTCGGGCCGGCGGAAGTCGTGGTCACCTCGGCGCATTCCATGCTGAAGCAGGGCGCGGCGGCGCTGTTCGTCGATCGCAGGCAGGCGCTGCTTGCCGAGCATCAGCGCGTCGACAACCCGCCGAACGGGCTCGGCGACCTGTTCTCCGCGCTATTTCTGGCCGCAAGGCTCGCCGGCAAGCCGCCGGCCGAGGCGCTTGAAAAATCGACCGCATCCGTCTTCGAGACCCTGACGCGCGCGATGCGCGAAGGCGCTGACGAGTTGATGCCCGAAAAGGACGCGCAAAGCCTGAGGGCGCCCTTCGCGAAAATTGGCCTCCGTCAATTGATGCATCCCTCGCGGCGACGTAAAAGAAACTGACGCGCTGGCACGGCGCCCGAAAATAAGGACGGCAGAATGACGGACTCTTTCCCGAAACCCCTTCTCGACGGCTACAAGCACTTCATGTCCGGACGCTATGTCGAGGAGCGCACGCGCTATCGCCAGCTAGCCGAGGAAGGGCAGAAGCCGCAGACCCTGTTCATCGCCTGCTGCGATTCCCGCGCAGCACCCGAGATGATCTTCGATGCCAGCCCGGGCGAGCTGTTCGTGGTGCGCAATGTCGCCAATATGGTGCCGCCCTATGAGCCGGACGGCCAGTATCACGGCACGTCCGCCGCGCTCGAATTCGCGGTCGAGGGGCTGAAGGTCAAGAATATCGTGGTGCTCGGCCATGGCCGCTGCGGCGGCATTCATGCAGCGCTTTCACCCAACGCCGATCCGCTGTCGCCGGGAGACTTCATCGGCAAGTGGACCAATCTGCTGAAGCCCGCCGCCGCCCAGATCAATTCCAACTCGATCATGACGGAAGGCGAGCGCCAGACCGCGCTGGAGCGGATTTCGATCCGCAACTCGCTCGCCAATCTGCGTTCCTTCCCGAATGTGAAGGAGGCCGAGAAACAGGGCAAGCTGAAGCTCTACGGCGCCTGGTTCGACATTTCATCGGGCGAATTGTGGGTGATGGACAACAAGACCGGCGATTTCATCCGCCCGGATTGATGAGAGAGCGTCCGGCGCATCAGCGCCGGGCGTCGTCCGCGTCGTCGTCGACGCTTGCCTCGATCCGCTCCATGTCGTCATCCGACAGGCCGAAATGGTGGCCGATCTCGTGGATCAGAACATGGCTGACGATATCGCCCAGCGTCTCCTCGTTTTCGGCCCAGTAATCGAGGATCGGCCGGCGATAGAGCGTGATCCGGTTGACCATCTCGCCGGTTTCCATGGTGAAACGCTCCGAAACGCCGCGGCCTTCGAACAGGCCGAGCAGATCGAACGGGGTTTCCAGCGCCATGTCCTCGAAGATCTCGTCGCTCGGAAAATCGGCGATCTCGATCACGAGGTCGCCGGTCAGCGCCCGAAACGCCTCGGGCAATCTGGCATAGGCCTCGATCGCAAGCGACTCCACGCTCTCGAGACTGGGCGAATAGCGCCCCTGCCAGTCCTCGCTTTTGTTTTCAATCGCCATATGAGCTCCTTCGTCCGGCCCATATAGGCCTTTTCGCCGGAGATTTCGAGCAAAGATTATGCCGGCATCGCCGCGCCGGATCGACTTGGCGCGCCGGGCGCGAAAATGTCGTCCGCAAACCGATCGGAAATCCCGCCCTTGACGCTTGACACCCCCTGCCGCAGGCCCTAATAACGCCCCGTCCCGCGCAAAGCGCCGGACCCCTTGTCACCGCCCGACGGTGCGCAGGTTGGCGGAGTAGCTCAGTAGGTTAGAGCAGAGGAATCATAATCCTTGTGTCGGGGGTTCAAATCCCTCCTCCGCTACCAAAAAATCTTTGATCGTTAAGCTATATGCAGTTTACTACGCCTCTTGCTACTTGTCGTGGTATGGTTTGATCCGGAACGACAAAGTATCTGTTGTTCTGCCGTACCGAGTACGAAATTCCCGTTACTTATGCTTTCGATCGGAAAACGCGAGCGGGGCGGAAATGGATGCTGCGTTGAACAAGACAGGATCACGTCTGCCACCGGGCGCTCGCTATGCTGCCGACTTTATTTCGCAGGCCGAAGAGGACGAGTTTGAAAAATGGCTCGACGCCGGCGTTTGGAGTGGCGAGCTGAGGCGCCGTGTTCAGCATTTTGGATATCGCTACAACTACAAAGCGCGTGCTGTCACGTCGGATGCCTATATGGGAGAATTGCCCCAGTGGCTTCAACAACTGGGAAGTCGCCTGGTGACTGCTGGTTATTTCGACGAACCGCCGGATCAGGTTATTGCGAATGAATACCTGCCGGGACAGGGGATCAGCGCGCATGTTGATTGCGAACCGTGTTTCGATGATACGATTGTTTCGCTAAGTTTGCTTTCCCAGTGCGAAATGGTTTTCCGAGAAAAGCGCACTGGTACAAAGCTTGCCACGTTGCTTGAACCTCGGTCGGTGATCATCATGAAGGGCGCCGCTCGCTATGCATGGACCCACGAAATCCCAGCTCGAAAATCAGATATGGTCGGCAGAAATAGAATTGAAAGATCGCGCCGGGTTTCTCTGACCTTCAGAAAAGTCATCCGCTCCCTTTGAAATCGTGAATATTGGATCTTCGCGCAATCAGGAAGCGGTAGATCAGGGGCAGGAACAGGACGGCCGTGAATATGCGGACGATATGGTGGCAGGCGACGTAGACCGGGTCGGCGTCGATCGAAACCGCGATCAGGCCCATTTCCGTCACACCGCCCGGCGCGAAGGCAATGAAACCGACGATCACGGAATTATATCCGAGCATCGAAACTGTCAGGCCCGCCGCCAAGGCCACCGACAGGGAAACGACGATCAGCGGGAGCGACAGCAATACCGACTTGTAGAGCGTGCGCATGTCGACCGCCGCGAACCGTCCGCCAAGGCTCGCGCCGATGACGAGCTGGGTGATCTGGATGAGCGATGCCGGGATCAGGGCGAATGTGAGGCCTGTCGAATGCAGCGCGGCGCTCGCGATCATCGGACCGATCATATTGGCTGCCGGCAGGTGGATCTTGCGGGCGACATAGGCGCCGACGAATGCCGCCGCGGCCATCAGCAGGGTATCCAGCACCCCGATCGGGTTCGCTGCCCCCGATGCTGTAGCCCCGCTTGCGCTGCCGACGGGATGGCCGACATAAAAGGTCAGCAGCAGCGGAATAATGGTGACCGCAAGGGAAATCCGCGCCAGATGCTGCACCACCGTGAGCGTCGGATCGCCGTTGAACCGCTCGCTGATGATCACCGCCTCCACGACGCCGCCCGGCGAGGAGGCGAAGAAGGCCGTCGCGCGATCATAGCCGCCCAGCCGTTTCAGAAGCACATACCTGATCATCTGCGTCACGAGCGCGAACGGAATGACAAGAAGCAGCGACGGCCACCATTCACCCATATGCCTGATCGTCTGGGGCGTTACCTGCGACCCGATCATCAGGCCGATGATGGGAATGAAGACATTGCGCAAGGGGATCGGCATCACCGGGATCGCGCCGAAAACCATCGGTTTCGCCATCGCAACCGCCGCCGCCGCAAAAAGCGGTCCGAGCATCCAGGGCAAGGGCAGCCCGGCGGCGACCGCGCCCCAGGCGCCCGCCCCGGCAACCGTAAAGATGAACAGAAGCCGTATGCCGCAAGGCAGGTATCGGATCATCTTCCCACGCCGTCGCGCCGGGCCTGCAGATGGCGGCTGTCACCCCGGGCCGGGAGCTGACGGGTATTCGACATTTTTTCCATTGCGGCCTCCCCCTTTTCCTTGTCACAACATGCGAAGCGCGGATTTGACAAGACAGCCATTCGAATTTATTTCCGGCTAGACGGTAAATAAGTCAATAGCTGACGGAAAATGCGTCGATCGGAGGTCCTGGAATGCCGGCTCTACCCCTGGAAGGAATAAAGGTTGTCGATTTTTCACGGGTACTCGCCGGCCCGCTCGGCACCCAGGTTCTCGGCGATCTCGGCGCCGACGTGATCAAGATCGAGCATCCCGAGCGCGGCGACGACACGCGCGACTGGGGGATCCGCCTCGGCGAAACCGAGACGACCTATTACTACGCCTTCAACCGCAACAAGCGCTCGGTCGCGCTCGATCTCTCCGATCCGGACATGGTCGAGGCTGCGCGCGCGCTGGTCGCAGATGCCGATGTCGTGGTCGAAAACTTCAAGCAGGGCGGGATGGAGCGCTTCGGCCTCGGTTTCGAGGACCTGCTGAAGATCAATCCCCGGATCATCTATTGCTCGATCGCCGGCTATGACCGCTCCAGCGAAGAGGCGAAGCGTTCGGGATACGATCTCGTGGTCCAGGGCGAGAGCGGCCTGATGGCGATCAATGGCGAGGCCGGGCGTCCGCCGCTGAAATTCGGCGTCGCCGTCGTCGACATGTTTACCGGCATGTATGCGGCCCAGGCGATACTCGCGGCGCTGGTGCAGGTGCAACGGACCGGACAGGGACGCCGCATCGATCTCTCGCTTTATGATTGCGGCGTCACGCTCAGCGCCTATTACGGGCTCGATGCCCTGGTGATGAAATCCGACCCGCCGCGCTACGGCAACGCGCACCCCTCGATCGTGCCCTATGGCGTGTTCGATGCGGCCGACGGACCGCTCGTCATCGCGGTCGGCAACAACCGGCAGTTCAGGTCGTTGTGCAACGACGCGCTCGGACGCGCGGATATGGCCGATGATCCACGCTATGCCACGAACATCCTGCGCTCGCAGCACCGTGCCGCGCTGATCCCGGAACTGGAGCGCGAACTGCGCAAACACAACCGCGCGGACCTGCTGAAGACGCTGTCGGCTGCCGGCATACCGGGCGGCGAGGTCCTGGGCCTTTACGAAGCCTTGACGCACCCGCGCACCGCAGCATCCGAGATGGTGGTCACGCGCCGAAACTCGCAAGGACAGGATGTCGCCTTCACCGCCCCGCCCTGGCGCATCGACGGCGAACGCTGCCCCGTGCGACCGCCGCCAACGCTCGGCCAACATACCGCCGAGGTTCTCGCGGGCCTGAAGAAGGACTGATCGGCGATCGAAAGGCGCGCTGGCCGTCCCTCAAAACACAAACGGCGCCGGGGTGTCCCGACGCCGCTGGCAATTCATCCCTGAGGCCTCACGCCATGGCGCGCGGCTTGACCAGGTTGCGCTCCAACAGCAGTTCGGCGATCTGCACCGTGTTCAACGCCGCGCCCTTGCGCAGGTTGTCGGAAACGACCCACATGGCCAGCCCGTTTTCCACGGTCGCGTCCTCGCGGATGCGCGAGATGAAGGTGGAGTCCTCGCCGGCGCATTCGACCGGGGTCATGTAACCGCCGTCCTCATGCTTGTCGATCACCTGGCAGCCCGGCGCCTCGCGCAGAATATCGCGGGCTTCCTCGGCGGTGATTTCCTTTTCGAACTCGATATTGACCGATTCCGAATGACCGATGAACACCGGCACGCGCACGGCGGTGCAGGTGACCTTGATCTTCGGGTCGAGCATCTTCTTGGTCTCGGCCAGCACCTTCCATTCTTCCTTGGTGTAGCCGTCTTCCATGAAGCTGTCGATGTGCGGGATCACGTTGAAGGCGATCCGCTTGGTGAACTTCTTGTTCTCGATCGGATCGGCCACGAACACGGCGCGGGTCTGGTTGAACAGCTCATCCATGCCCTCCTTGCCGGCGCCCGAAACGGACTGATAGGTCGAGACCACCAGACGCTTGATCGTGGCGCGGTCATGCAGCGGCTTCAGCGCGACGACGAGCTGGGCGGTCGAGCAGTTCGGATTGGCGATGATGTTGCGCTTGCGGAAGCCCTCGATCGCATCGGGATTGACCTCCGGCACGATCAGCGGCACGTCGGCGTCGTAGCGCCAGGCCGAGGAATTGTCGATGACGACGCAGCCGGCAGCGCCGATCTTCGGCGACCACTTCTGCGAGATCGAACCGCCGGCCGACATCAGGCAGATATCGGTGTCGGAAAAATCATGGTTTTCGAGGTTTTTCACCTTCAGCGTCTTGTCGCCATAGGAGACTTCCGTGCCGACGGAACGGCTGGAGGCAAGCGCCACGACCTCATCGGCGGGAAAGCCGCGCTCTTCGAGGATGGACAGCATTTCGCGCCCGACATTGCCGGTGGCGCCCACGACTGCAATCTTGAAACCCATGATGATAAGCTCTCTTTCGTTTCTCTCCTCGAAAATCGCGGGAGTGGAAGAGCGGCCGAAACGGCATCTTCCCGTCCCCGGCCGAACCGGGGAGAGAGCGGTAGGCCAGGAACGTCAGACGGTTTTCGTCGTCGTTTTCTTGGCTGTTTTCATGAAACTGCGGGAAGGCGAAATCCGGCCGCCGGCGCTAGGCGCCAGGGCAACATCAGCAGCAATGTGACGCGCAAAGAGCGGCATATTCGGCTTTTCCTTCTACCGCGAAGGCTAATGGCCCTTTTGCGTGGTCAAGTCAAGGTCTGTTTGGCGTGCGGCATGATGCGGATGCTTGCGCATGAATTCCGGCTTCAGCGCGGAAAAGCAGTTGCGCGGTACCGGCCAGCCGTGGGGATCGATGTTGAACACCATGCGATAGCGCGAAAAGACGATTGCTGTCAGATAGGTACACCAACTGCCAAAGGCCAGCCCCGCAATGACATCGCTCGGATAATGCGCGCCAACGATGGTGCGACTCATGGCGATGCAGACCGCAAGGCTGAAAAACAGCACGCGATGACGCGGCATGAAAAACGCCGCTGCCGTGAAGATCGCCGCGACCGTGGTGGCATGTCCGGATGGGAAGCTCGAGAATCGAGTGGCGAAGCTCAGCGGGTCGAATGAGAACGGGCCGATCTGATGGTAGATCAGCATGTTCGGCCGCGGCCTGCCGATAAGACCCTTCAGAACATTCACCGCAAGTCCCGAAAAGGCGACGGACAGGAACATGAAGCTCGCCGCCTGCGCCAGGAATACGCCTTTCGCGCGCGCCCGCAAATCGCCAATATCAGCCGTTCCGGCCGCCGCCATGCCAAGGCAGAACACCACAAAACTGGCGATCAGAATCCATTCCGATTGGCCGAAATGGGTAATGAATTCACCAAAATCCACAATCTGACGGGGAAGGTCATTGGCCATCAAACCGACCGGATAATCGAGAACTGCGAAGGCCACAAACAACAACCCCGCAACGCCGACCATAAAGCCACGCCAGTGTGTGCAGGGCCAAGGCTGATCTTTCAGTTTTCTGCGCTTACAAAACCAGCGATAGCGCTCCGACATTCCACCCCCTGCAGTCCACCGCAAAGCCGTATTTTTTGTAATATTATCTACTTGCTCGGCCTATAGTGGAAGATACACTAATCGACATACCACTTCAACGCCCAGCCGCCGAGGCCGGCGAGCGTCGCCTTTCTACTCTCCGTTCATCACAGAAAAATTACGACCGCAGCCGGTCGCGCAGGCGCGGTCGCGGTCGACGCACCGGCAACCCTCTTTCCGGCACGGCGAACAGCAGCCGATAGCGGGCGAAAACGCAGGCCACGAGCACCGAAATCCAGGCGCCGTAGAACAGACCCGCCGAGACATCGCTCGGATAATGCGCGCCAACGGCGATGCGGGCGAAGCCGAAGAAGATGGCGATGGCGGCGAAGAACGGCCCGAGCCGTGGATAAAGCAGCGCAAGCCCAGCGAAGATCGCGCCCGATGTCGTCGAATGGCCCGAGGGGAAGCTCGCGTAATCATAGGCCCAGACGCCGACATTGAAGTGCAGGTCGCCGACGGTATCGAACAGCGTCGGACGCGCCCGGCCGATCAGGCGCTTGACAACATTGACCGTGGCGCTGGCGAGCGCCACGGAACAGAACAGATAAAAGCCCTGATGCAGCACCAGCGCGGCGCGGAATTTCGCCCGCGGGCTGGCAAGGCAGGCGATAGCGACATAGGCGAGGACGGTCACAGTCCCGCTGGCACCCAATATCCACGGCGCGGTGGTGACGTCGGTCAGCCGCGCGGCGAAATCCTGAAACCGCGATGACATGGCGTCGCGCGCCGAGGCCACAGGGCCGTCAAGCGTCGCCATGCATAACAGCGCCAGCGTCGCGGCAGGCAGAAGAAACCACGGCCAGCAGGTGGCGGAAAGGCGGAAAGTCTCGTGCGCAACGCGCCGCTTCCAGAAAAGCGGCGGCATGCGGATACCGGATTGTGGGAGGTCGTCTCGGGTCTCGTTCATCCCGACAAGATAGCGCGGCGGCGGCGGTTATAAACCCCGCCGCCGGCCTTGATCTTCAAACGCCGAGCGTGGCGGCGAAGGCGGCGACCACGGCATCGCCCATTTCGCTGGTGCCGACCTTGCGGCAGCCGGGCGCCATGATGTCGCCGGTACGCAGCCCGTCATCGAGCACCTTGGAAATCGCGGCGTCGAGCGCTTCCGCCTCTTCGATCATGTTGAACGAATAGCGCAGGCACATGGCAAAGGAGGCCAGCATGGCGAGCGGATTGGCAACGCCCTGACCCGCGATATCTGGCGCTGAGCCGTGGACAGGCTCATACATCGCCTTGCGCTTGCCGGTGACGGCATCTTCCGCGCCGAGCGAGGCCGACGGCAACATGCCGAGCGAACCGGTGAGCATGGCCGCGACATCCGACAGCATGTCCCCGAACAGATTGTCGGTGACGATCACATCGAACTGCTTGGGCGCGCGCACCAGCTGCATCCCGCCGGCATCCGCCAGCATGTGCGACAGCTCGACATCGGCGAATTTTTCCTGATGAACCCTGGTCACGACCTGGTTCCAGAACAGGCCGGACTTCATCACATTGCGCTTTTCCATCGAGCAGACGCGGTTGCCGCGGGTGCGCGCCAGCTCGAAGGCGACGGCGGCGATACGCTCGATCTCGTAGGTGTCGTAGACCTGGGTGTCGATCGCGCGCTGCTGGCCGTTTTCGAGATCGATGATTTCCTTGGGCTCGCCGAAATAGACGCCACCGGTGAGCTCGCGCACGATCAGGATATCGAGGCCTTCGACGAGTTCCGGCTTCAGCGAGGAAGAGGCTGCAAGCGCGGCGTAGCAGATCGCCGGGCGCAGATTGGCGAACAGTTCCAGATCCTTGCGCAGGCGCAGCAGGCCTGCTTCCGGGCGCACATCATAGGCGACATTGTCCCATTTGGGACCGCCGACGGCGGCGAACATGACAGCATCGGCCGCCATCGCCCGCGCCATGTCATCGTCGGAGATCGCCTTGCCATGGGCGTCATAGGCCGCGCCGCCGACAAGTCCGCGCTCGATTTCAAAACCCGCGCTGGCCTTGTCGTTCAAAAGGCTGATGACCTTGACGAATTCCTCGGTGATTTCCGGGCCGATGCCGTCGCCGGGCAGAAGAAAGAGTTTACGATGGCTCATGATGCCTCCCTCGGAGCTTGCTGGCCGCGCGCCATCCGGAATGTCGGCGCCTCTGGCGGGCCGAGGCGGTTCTAGACCGCGCAAACGCGCATTTCAAGGCGGTTGAGCGCTGTTGCGGTACGTGTTTGAGCGAAACCCATCAGCGAGAATTTGTAGCAAGCCGGGCGACCAGCGTATCGTCCTTCTGTGGCGGCGCGCCATATTTGAGCTGCACCACCTTGTAACCGCCCTCTTCCAGCCGCGCGAGCAGCGGGCCGATGGCGCGGGCCGTGCGGCCCTGCAGGTCATGCATCAGCACGATGCCGCCGCCGCGGGCCTCGAGCCCGTGCATCACCCGCTCCACAAGTTGCTCGGTGGTCGCCTCGCGGTAGTCGAGGGAATCGACATCAGCGCCGATCGGGATCAGGCCGCGGTTGGCGAGCGCGCGGTCGAGCCATTCGTTTTCTGCCAGATAGGGAAAGCGGAAGAAATGCGGCGTCATGCCGGTCGTCTCTTCCACGACAGCCCTGCCCTTGTCGATATTGGCGACCGCCGCGTCATGGCCGAGCGCGGGCAGATAGGGATGCGAATATGTGTGGGTGGCGATCGTGTGGCCGGCTGCGGAGACCATCGCCGCCGTCTCCGGATAATAATGCGCCATCTGGCCGACCATGAAGAACAGGCCCTTGACGCCGTAGGCATCGAGCGCATCCAGCACCACATTGGTGCGGCCGGGCACCGGGCCGTCGTCGAAAGTCAGCACCACTTCGAGCGGCGCCAGCGTGATATCGCGTGTCTCGTCCAGATAGATCGTGCGGCCCGTCAGCGGATGGCGTTCCGGGCGGCCGTCCTCGCCAAGACTGATGGTCATGACCTGAGCGCCGCGATCGGCCCCGTCCACGACGCGCGAATGGATAGACCCAAGCTGCAGCGGCGCTTCCTCTATCGGCACGATGTCTCCGATCGACCCCGTGGTGATGACCTCGATCGCATTTGGCGCCTCGGAAAGAACGCGCGCCGGAGCCGGCAGCAGCGCGGTCTTGAGGATCGTGGTATCGCGCTCCCCGTTGGAGGCGCATGAGGCGAGCGCGAGAACGCAAAGGCCTGCAAGACCGGTTACAAAACGACGCATTGGTAATCCACTTCAACCAACCAGATGCCGGACGCGCATCGCGGGATTCGCCGCGCGGGCTCTCGCAAAAAATGTGCGAATATGGTTACCAAAGCGTAAAATGGAGCGAACATTCAGCCGGCCGCGCCGAGATTTCGCGCGCACGAGCCGCCGTTGCGCGGTTAGCGCGCCGGTTCCGCGATGAGGCGTGCAACTCAGAGAATCAGGATTGCCCGGAAATCGTTGACATTGGTCAGCGTCGGGCCGGTGATGACCTGATCGCCGAGCGCCTCGAAAAAGCTGTGCCCGTCATTATCGGCGAGTGAAGTCCGGGCATCAATGCCAAGGGAGCGCGCGCGTTCAAGCGTATCCGGCCCGATCACGGCGCCGGCCACCTCTTCGCGGCCATCGACGCCGTCGGTATCGCCAGCAAGGGCATGAACTCCTTCAAGCCCGTTGAGTTCGACCGCGAGCGAGAGCAGGAATTCGACATTGCGGCCGCCCCTTCCCTCGCCCTTCACTGTCACGCTGGTTTCGCCGCCGGAAAGGATGATTGCGGGCCGTTTGGCTGGCACGCCGTGATGGACGACGGAGCCGGCGATCCCGGCATGGACGATGCCGACATCCTTGGCCTCGCCCTCGATCGTGTCGCCGAGCACCAGCACGTCAAGACCGGCCTCGCGCGCCGCGTCGGCGGCCGCCTCCAGCGACATGAACGGCGTTGCGATGATGTGGTTCTCCGCCCGCGCCAGCCGCGGATCGTCAGGCGCCACGCAGCGCGCGGCCTCGGTGTCGAGATGGCGAGCGACATGGTCGGGCAGATCGATCTCGTAGCGCTTCAGGATCGCCTTTGCATCCTCGACCGTGGTGGTCTCGCCGACCGTCGGGCCCGAGGCGATGATCGCCGGGTCGTCGCCCGGGACATCGGAAATCAGCAGCGTGTGGCAGCGGGCGGGGTGGATCGCGGCGGCCAGCCTGCCGCCCTTGATCGCCGAGAGGTGCTTGCGCACGCAATTGACCTCGTCGATCGCCGCCCCGCAGCGCAACAGCGCCTTGTTGACGGCGATCTTGTCAGCGAGCGTCACGCCCTCCGGCGGCAGCGACAAGAGCGCCGAACCGCCCCCGGAGATCAGCACGATCACAAGATCGTCCTCCGTCAGATCCGAAACGGTCTCCAGGATGCGCTTGGCCGCCCTCTCGCCGGCCTCATCCGGTACCGGATGGGAGGCCGAGAGAATTTCGATATGTTTACATGGCGCTTCATGCCCGTAGCGGGTGACGACGACGCCTTCGAGCGGCCCGTCCCAGCAGGCCTCCAGCGCCTCCGCCATACGCGCCGATCCCTTGCCGGCCCCGACCACGACCGTGCGACCCTTCGGCGGCTCCGGCAGATACCGCGCAAGCTGTTTCATTGGATCGGCGGCGGCCACGGCAACATCGAAAAGCCTGCGCAGAAACGCGTCGGGGTTGTCCTGGAAGCTGGCGGAGGAATTCATAGGGGTTTTCCTTATGGGACTGTTCCCCTATGTTCCACATAACCCCGGATTGCTCAAGTTTGCGTGGAACACTTCGCGCGGATTGCGCGTTCGGAGAAAGGCGGGACGTGCGCCCGTTCGATTCTTTTCGCCTCCTCCCGGCAATTATACAGAACCGAATCCGCGCCGACACGCCACGCTTTGTTTTGCAAGGAAGGATTGAAGATGGCAGACAAGAACGGGTCCGATAAATATCCAAATATCGCGCTTGTTTCCACGCATGGATATGTTGCCGCCGATCCACCGCTTGGCGCCGCCGATACCGGCGGACAGGTCGTCTACATTCTGGAACTCTCGAAAAAACTCGCCCAGCTCGGCTTCTCGGTCGATATCTATACCCGCCGGTTCGAGGATCAGCCGGAAATCGACGAGGTCGACGAACGCGTCCGGGTCGTGCGCATTCCCTGCGGCGGCAAGGAATTCATTCCCAAGGAATATCTCTACAAGCACCTGCTGGAGTGGAGCGAGAATGCACTGCGCTATATGCGCGAACACGATTTGAAATATACCTTCATCAACTCCCATTACTGGGACGCCGGCTATGCGGGCCTCAGGCTTGCCGAAGCGCTCCACATCCCGCACCTCCACACCCCGCATTCGATCGGCCTGTGGAAGAAGCGGACCATGGAGACCGATTATCCCGACAAGAAGGAGCAGTTCGAAAAGGACTTCAACTTCACCGAGCGGATCAAGCACGAAAACAAGATCTACCGCGCCTGCGACAGCGTGATCGCGACGACGCCGCTCCAGGTCGACATGCTGGTGGAGGATTACGGCATCCGCGAGGACCGGGTCTACATGATCCCGCCGGGCTATGACGACAACCGCTTCTATCCGGTTTCCGGCGCCACCCGGAACATGCTGCGCGAGCAGTTCGGCTTCAAGGGCAAGACCGTGCTGGCGCTCGGCCGGCTCGCCACCAACAAGGGGTATGACCTCTTGATCCAGGCATTCTCGGTTATGGCCGAGCGAGTGCCCGACGCCGAGCTTCAGCTTGCCGTCGGCGGCACGGACATGGACGAACTCGAAACCAAAATCCTGAACGAACTCAAGGCGCTGGTGAAGGAGCTCGATCTCGAGGACAAGGTCCATTTCTCCGGCTATGTCTCCGACGAGGATCTGCCGGATATCTATCGCGCGGCCGACATGTTCGTGCTTTCAAGCCGCTACGAGCCCTTCGGCATGACCGCAATCGAGGCGATGGCCTCGGGCACGCCGACGGTAGTCACCACCAATGGCGGTCTTTACCGCGCGATCAGCTTCGGGCGTCACGCGCTGTTTGCCGACACGTTCGACAAATACGATCTCGGCATCATGATGATGAAGCCGTTCAAGCACCAGCGGCTCTATAATCGCCTGGCTCGCATGGGCGCGCACAAGGCCCGCAGCCTGTTCACCTGGACCGGCATCGCCCAGCAGCTGATCTCACTGGTCGAGGGCCGTCCGATGCGGCAGTCGCTGCAGGACAGCGACTGGGCCGAACCCTGGAATGACGGCGACTGAGGCGATGGCAGTCAGACTTTTCTCCTCCGATCTCGACGGCACGCTTGTCGGCGACAACGGCTCGACGGAACGCTTCCGCCGGGCCTTCGAGGCCGTGCCCGAGGCCGAGCGCCCGCTCTTGGTCTATAACAGCGGGCGGCTCGTCGACGATATCCGCGACCTGATCGGCATGGTCGGCCTGCCCGAACCCGATTTCCTGATCGGCGGCGTCGGCACCATGGCCCATGACCACCGCAACGGATTGCCCATCGGCGGCTTCGATGATTTCATCGGCACCGCCTTTGATGTCGAGAAGGTCGAGCGGATCATGTCCAATATTCCCGACGTGACCCGCCAGCCTGAGCGCTTTCAGCACGGCTACAAATCGAGCTGGTATCTGCAAAACGCCAAGAAGGGCCGGTTGCAGGCCATCGAGGAAGCGTTGACGTCGAAGGGGCTCGAGGTCAAGCTGATCTACTCATCGAAGCGCGATCTCGACATTCTGCCGAAGAATGCCGACAAGGGCGCCTGCCTTTCATGGCTGTGCCAGAAACTCGACATCGCCCATGACGACGTCGTGGTGGCCGGCGACACCGGCAATGACAGCGCGATGTTTACGGTGCCGGATGTGCGCGGCATCATCCCGGCCAACGGCCATGACGACCTGCGGAGCTTGGTTAAGGGCAATGACCGCATCTATCAGGCCTGCGGCGAAATCGCCGACGGCGTGATCGAGGGCCTCAGGCATTTCGGGGTCGCGATTTAGCGCGCTTTCGATGGGCGGAAAAAGGCCGAGGGCAGGATTGACGAGAAATCTATCCCTTCCACGGACGTCATCCTCGGGCTTGTCCCGAGGATCTATCCACGGTTCCGCACGAGCGGAGGTGGCGTTTCGTAACGGATTGTATTGACTCGACTTTTCGTCCGAGACGCTTGTCGCATTGAGACGTGCTTAGATGCTCGGGACAGGCCCGAGCATGACGGCGGAGAGTGGGTAGGCTTTGCCAACAAATCCGAGCGCTTCGGCGATTTCAACCCGTCCCATTTACCACCGCGTCGGCTCGTCGGGTGCTGCGGCTTCGATCGCAAGCGCATGAAGGCCGCCGGCGAATTCCGGGCCCAGTGCCTCATTGACGGCACGATGTCGTGCGATGCGACTCATCCCTTTGAACTTGCCGGATACGATCCTGATCCTTAAATGGGTGATTTCGGGAGCGTCCGGATCATTGTAGTGGCCGGCATGTTGCGCGCTCTCGTCTTTCAAAATCAGCCGTTCGGGATTGAACAGGGTATTCAGCCGGTCTTCGATTGCTGTGGCCATTGCCATCGTTTCACTCCTTGTCGCGCGTGGCGCGTCGAACGGAAAGGTTAAAAACCGGCTTTCGCGAACCCCGCGCCGTGGTCAACGCGTTAACAGGGCAGAAAGCCAGTAAGAAATCCCGTTGTCAATTCTTGTTGTGGCGGGCTTGGAAGGTCATAATCACGCGCCATGAATCTAGATTCCAAATATTTCGACCGCCTCCGCACCAAGCGCAAGGGCCCCGCCGCGGCAAAACCCGCCGATGCGGAGACCGCTGTGCCCGAGTGCCAGTGGGACGGCTGTCACAAGCCCGGAAAGCACAAGGCCCCTGTCGGCCGCAATGCCGAGGGGCAGTTTTTCCTGTTCTGCTTCGAGCATGTGAAGGCCTACAACAAGGGCTATAATTATTTCGAGGGCCTGTCGGACAGCGAGATCGCGCGCTACCAGAAGGAAGCGCTCACCGGCCATCGTCCGACCTGGACCGTCGGCGTCAACGGCGATACCCGCAAGACGCCGCTCAACGGCTCCAGGAAGGCCGGCAATGCCGCATCGGGGGCGCGCATGCGCGATCCGTTCGGCTTTGTCCATGACGGCAGGGATGGCCGGCCGCAACGCCCGAAGCGCGAGCGCAAGCTGAAGACGCTCGAGGCCAAGGCCTTCGACACGCTGGGGCTGACCGCCGCGGCGACCTCCGACGACATCAAGAAGCAATACAAACTGCTGGTCAAGAAACACCACCCTGACGCCAATGGCGGCGATCGCGGCTCGGAAGAAACTTTTCGCGCCGTGGTGCAGGCATACCAATTGTTAAAGCAGTCCGGCTTCTGCTAGGACGCTATTATCAAAAGCAGATAAAAGACCGTTGAGCGGCCTTTTCCCAGGAGGCCGTGCTGGAGAAATGATGAGCAAGATCGATCTGGACTATTCGAACCTCCCCGACACCACCGTCTCGGTTCGTGAAACCTTCGGCCTCGATGTCGACCTGAAAGTCCCGGCCTATTCGACCGACGACCCCTATGTGCCCGACCTCGATCCCGACTACCTGTTCGATCGCGACACCACCCTCGCCATTCTCGCGGGCTTTGCCCATAACCGCCGCGTCATGGTCTCCGGCTATCACGGCACCGGCAAGTCGACCCATATCGAGCAGGTCGCCGCGCGGCTGAAATGGCCGTGCGTGCGCGTCAACCTCGACAGCCATGTCAGCCGTATCGACCTCGTCGGCAAGGATGCGATCGTGGTCAAGGACGGGCTGCAGGTCACCGAGTTTAAGGATGGCATCCTGCCCTGGGCCTATCAGCACAATGTCGCGCTGGTGTTCGACGAATACGACGCGGGCCGCCCTGACGTGATGTTCGTGATCCAGCGCGTGCTGGAAAGTTCCGGTCGTCTGACGCTGCTCGACCAGAGCCGCGTGATCAGCCCTCACCCGGCCTTCCGCCTGTTCGCGACCGCCAACACGGTCGGCCTCGGCGACACGACCGGGCTTTACCACGGCACGCAGCAGATCAACCAGGCCCAGATGGACCGCTGGTCGCTGGTGACCACGCTCAACTACCTGCCGCACGAGCAGGAGGTGAACATCATTCTCGCCAAGGTGAAGAGCTTTGCCGCGACGGCTGAGGGCCGCGAAACCGTCTCCAACATGGTGCGCGTCGCCGACCTCACCCGTTCGGCCTTCGTCAATGGCGATCTTTCGACGGTGATGAGCCCGCGCACGGTGATCAACTGGGCCGAGAACACCGAGATTTTCGGCGATGTCGGTTTTGCGTTCCGCGTCACCTTCCTCAACAAGTGCGACGAGCTGGAGCGGACGCTGGTGGCCGAGCAGTATCAGCGCGCCTTCGGCGAGGAACTGAAGGAAAGCGCCGCCAACGTCGTGATCAGCGCCTGAGGAAATTTTCATGGCCGGTCCCGGCGACAATCGAAAATCCAATCCCTATGCGCCCGTAGACCTGGAGCCGCTGCACCGGGCCGTTTCCGGCTGCGTGCGCGCGATTTCCGGCGAGCGGGAGGCGGAGGTCGTGTTTTCGCGCGACCGGCCGGGCATGAGCGGCCACCAGATCCGGTTGCCGGAATTTTCCAAGCGTCCGTCGCCGGAAGAACTGGCCGTCGTGCGCGGGCTTGGCGATTCCATGGCGCTGCGCATGGCCTGCCACAATCCCGTGACCCACGCCCATATGTCGCCCGGAGGCACCGAGGCGCAGTCGATCTTCGACGCGGTTGAGCAGGCCCGGATCGATTCGATCGGGGCCAAGCGCATGCCGGGCATGGCGAGAAACCTTGCCGCCATGCATGCGGAAAAATACGAAAAGGCCAATTTCGCCGCCATCGACCGCAAGGAAGACGCGCCGGTTTCCGAAGCCGTCGCGATGCTGGTGCGCGAAAAGCTGACCGGCGAAAAGCCACCGGAATCGGCCGGAAAGGTGCTCGATTACTGGCGCGATTTCATCGAGGACAAGGCCGCCGTCGATCTCGACCGGCTGGCAGGCTCGATCGACGATCAGGACGCCTTCGCCCGCGTTGTCCGTTCGATGCTGTCATCGATGGAAATGGCCGATGACTACGCCGGCGACGACCTCGAAAACGACGACGAGGAGGAAAACCTCTCCGACGAGGAACAACCGCGTTCCGAACGCGAGAACGACGAACAGGTCGAGGAGCAGGCCGGCGAGGATTCGGCCTCCGCCGACGACAGCGACAGCGCCGACGAGGAGATGGACCAGGGCGAGCTCGACGGCGCGGAAGTGGCCGACACCGATCTCGACGACGAGGCCGATCCGGATTCCGAGGTCGCCGGCGAGACCAAGCGCCCCAACACCGCCTTCGACGATTTCAACGAAAAGGTCGATTACCGCGTGTTCTCGACCGAGTTCGATGAGGAAATCACCGCTGAGGAGCTGTGCGACCAGGAGGAGTTGCAGCGCCTGCGCGCCCATCTCGACAAGCAGCTCGCCCACCTTCAGGGCGCGGTCGGCCGGCTTGCCAACCGCATGCAGCGCCGGCTGATGGCCAAGCAGAACCGGTCCTGGGATTTCGATCTCGAGGAAGGTTATCTCGATACCGCCCGGCTGGTGCGCATGGTGATCGACCCGATGCAGCCGCTTTCCTTCAAGATGGAGCGCGACACCCAGTTCCGCGACACCGTGGTGTCGCTCCTGATCGACAATTCCGGCTCGATGCGCGGCCGCCCAATCACGGTCGCGGCCACCTGCGGCGACATTCTGGCGCGCACGCTCGAGCGTTGCGGCGTGAAGGTCGAGATCCTCGGCTTCACCACCAAGGCGTGGAAGGGCGGGCAATCGCGCGAGAAGTGGCTGGAAGCGGGCAAGCCCGCGGCCCCCGGCCGGCTCAACGATCTGCGCCATATCATCTACAAATCCGCCGACCAGCCGTGGCGGCGCTCGCGCGCCAATCTCGGCCTGATGATGCGCGAGGGCCTGCTGAAGGAAAACATCGACGGCGAGGCGCTGATCTGGGCCCATGACCGGCTGATGGGCCGGCCCGAGCAGCGCCGCATCCTGATGATGATCTCAGACGGCGCGCCGGTGGATGACTCCACGCTGTCGGTCAATCCCGGAAACTTCCTCGAAAAGCATCTGCGCGCGGTGATCGAGCATATCGAGACGCGCTCGCCGGTGGAGCTGCTTGCGATCGGCATCGGCCATGACGTCACCCGCTACTATCGCCGCGCGGTCACCATCGTCGATGCCGACGAACTGGCCGGCGCGATGACCGACCAGCTTGCAGCCCTGTTCGAGGAACAGGGCGTCGAGGCGCCGACGCGTCGACGCGCCAGATGATACGCGCCCTTCTTCTTGCGCTTGCGCTCGTCAGCGCGCAGGCTTCGGCGGCGGATGTCTCTTCCACGCGGATCGAAAGTTTCGCCAGCGACCCGAGCGTTACCCGCTTCGGCGAGCTGCAATTCGTCGGCGGGCTCAAGCTGTCCGGGCTGCATGGGCTCTCCGCGATCCGCTTCCTGCCCGGCGGCGAGCGCTTCATCGCGATTGCCGATTATGGCGAATGGGTCGATGGCGAGATTACCCGCGATGGCAGGGGACGACTTTCCGGTGTCGCCCACGTGACGGTCACGCCGATGAAGAACGCCGATGGCGTGCATGCGAAAAAGGTCGACATGGACGCCGAGAGCATGACGATCAAGGACGGTCGGGTCCTGGTCGGTTTCGAAAACAAGCACCGGATCGATCAATACCCGCTGAAGGGTCACGACGACGCGACGGCAAAGCCCGGCCCCGATTTCCTGATTCCCCGCAACGAATTGCGCGCCAATGGCGGCCTCGAGGCGATGGCGACCAATGCCGAAGGCCGGACCGTGGTGGTGGCGGAAAAGAGCATTGACAGCGACGGAAACCTGTTTGCCGCCATCATTTCCGGTCCCGGCAAGGGCATTTTCAAGGTCGCCAAGAGCCAGGAATTCGACGTCACCGACGCTGCCTTTCTGCCGGACGGCGACCTGCTGCTGCTGGAGCGGCGGTTTTCGCTTCTGGGTGGGATCGGCATGCGCATCCGCCGCATACCCGCCGATACGATCCGCGCCGGCGCTGTGGTCGACGGTCCAGTCATCATGCAGGCAAGCGGCTTGAACCGGATCGACAACATGGAAGGCCTCGACGTGATTGCGATGCCCGACGGCAGCCTGCATCTGATCCTCATCTCGGACGACAATGATTCCGTGCTGCAGCAGACGTTGATGCTGGAATTCAGACTGGCGGGCTGAATTCGGGTCAACTGGCGGGCGCGACCATCGCCCGGATCATCTTCAGCCCCTCAAGATTGAGGCGCGCCGCCTCTTCCGGCACCAAATCCTCCCAGTTATGCGCAAACCAGCGGTCAAGCGCGCGGGCGGCGGAAAGCACCATGTCGACGATCAGCGCGCGCGGCATGTCGGAGCGGACGGCGCCCAGCCCCTGCCCCTTTTCCACAAGCTGCTCCAGAGCGCGCCTGATCCGAGCAAGCGGCGCTTCAAGCGCCTTTTCCGTCTGCGGGCCCTCATACATCGTCCGGCCAAGCGCCGCCATAACGGGATCGGCGACAAGAGCCCCGCTGAGGCGCTCGAACGCCGCGTAAATACCATCCCAGAAGAAATCGATCGTTTCGGCCTGGAGCGGCGCGGCAAAGTCCATCCGGCCGACCAGTTCGCCGAGCGCGCGTTCGATCACGGCGGAATAGAGGTCGCCCTTGTCGTGAACATAGTAATAGGCCTGCCCCTTGCTCATGGCGGCCGCGGCCAGGATGGCATTCATCGACGCGCCGGCAAAGCCGGCTTCTGCGAAAGCCGCCTCGGCCGCGTCCAGCAGGCGCGCGCGACGATCCGGCGCCAGCGCTTCGAGCCTTGCAAGCGCCGTATCGCCCTCCGCCATCGGCTTTCTCTTGTCTTCCGCAGCCATCAACCCGCCTTCATTGACATTTTAGACCAGTGGTCTAAACGTGAATACACGAAATCGCGGCGAGGTCCAATTCCGCCGCAAAACAGGAGATGCACAATGCGCTGGCGCGGTGTCAATCATGTTGAATTCTCGGTCATCGACTACGAGAACTCAGTGGCGTTTTACGACCGGATGTTCGGCTGGCTGGGATACAAGAGTTTCTGGACCATGGATATCGGCTACCACTCGACCTATTACATGGCGCGGTTCCCGTTTCCCCACAGCTATATCGGCATCCAGCCGGCCAAGACCGGCAGCAAGCTTGACCACGCGGCGCGCGCCACAGGGATTCATCACATTGCTCTGTGGGCGAAGAACCGGAAAGAGGTCGACCGCTTCCATAGCGATTTCCTCGTTCCTAACGACGTTCCGGTGACGGAGGCACCGGCGGAATATCCGGTCTATGCGCCCGGCTATTACGGCGTGTTTTTCGACGATCCCATCAACGGCATCCATTGGGAACTGGCGCATATCCCGAAAATCGCCTCGCCCATGGCCTACCGGCGCTCGGCGCAAGCCTGGAAACAGGCGGAAGCCGAGCATCCCGAATGGCAGGGCTCGCCCGCGAAGAAGGCCTTCCGCACGCTGCCGCGCGGATAGACATTCAGAGCGCATCCTCGCGCACCCAGACGCTGACGCTGCCGCCATTCACCGGGAAATCGGCATTGCCCTGCTCATCCGCCGTCACCGTATCCTCACGGTGACCAAGGAAATCGCGGAAGCTCGCCCCGGCATGCCCCTCGCCGAGTTCGACATGCTTGCTGGCTTCCTCGCCATTGGTAAGCACCGTGACCGAGCCCGGCGCCTCATCGGTTCCGTGGCGAACGATCGCCAGGCAGTTCGGGTCGTCGAACATGTCGGTCTGGCCGCCATTGGCGAATCGCTTGCGAGCGGAAATCAGCGTCGGCAGGCATTCGACCTTCGACATCGCGATATCGTACTCTTCGCCATCGCTGCCCTTGTCGCGATAGTCCGCGCCGTAGAGATCGGCATAGAAGACACTCGGCACGCCCTGCTCGCGCATCAGGATCAGCGCATAAGCGAGCGGCTTGAACCACGGTTCAACGGCGGCCTCGAGCGATTGCAGCGGCTGGGTATCGTGGTTTTCCACCAGTGTGACGGCGTGCTCCGGCTGCGCCGAAAGCAGCGATCCGTCGAATATCGTGCGCATGTCGAAATCACCGCCGCCCTTCGCGGCGTCATGGAAGCGGTGGTGCAGGCCGACATCGAACAGCAGGAGCTGGCGGTCGACAAGTTCCAGATAGTTCTCCAGCGCGCCGATATCGGGATGCCAGTATTCGGCGACCACGAACAGGTCTTCCTTCACGGTTCCGCGCATATGACCGATCCAGTCGCGGAAGAACCATGCGGGGATGTGCTTGGCGGCATCGAGCCGGAAGCCGGCGACCGGCACCTGCTCGGAAAACCAGCGGCCCCAGTATTTCAGTTCCTCATAGACCGCGCGGTTGCGGAACTCGACATCGGAGCCGATCAGGTAGTCGTAATTGCCAAGCTCCTCGTCCACCTCGTCATTCCATTCGCCCTCGCCATATTCGTTGACGAGGCGGAAGACGCCGTTGTCGGTCGGGTCCTCGATATAGTCGACGCCGGTAAAGCACTTCTGGGTCCAGACAAATTCGGAATGCCTGCCCTGCCGACCCGGAAAGGTGAACCGAGTATAGGCGTGGGTATCGAAGGCCTCGTCCTCGATCTCGGTGCGGTCGTCCGGATTGGCGCGGCGCACCTTGACCGCCTCGCGCTCGTCGCCGCCCATCTTGTGGTTGAAAACGACATCGTGGATCGCCCCGATCCCGTGTTCCGCGAGCGCCCCGCAGGCCGCCTCCAGCGCGCCGCGATCGCCATATTTGGTGGGGACAGTGCCCTTCTGGTCGAACTCGCCGAGGTCGAACAGGTCGTAGGTGTCGTAGCCCACCGAATAGCCGCCAGCGGCGCCCTTGTAGGCCGGCGGTAGCCAGACGTCGGTCACGCCGATCTCCGCAAGGTCAGCGGCCTTTTCCGCGACCTCGTTCCAGAGCCTGCCGCCGTCTGGATAATACCAATGGAAAAACTGAAGAAGAACGCGTCCGGCCACATTGCCCTCGCTGGATTGGGATGGATAGCGCTCAGAAACGGTTCGCACCGGGTAAAGTTCCGCACCCTTCGAGTGAGGCCGCATTCTGGCGCTCAGGCCGATGACATGCAAACTTTGCTTGACCGCGGCCGCCGCCCGCCGCGATAAGGTGCCTGCGATCCCGTCAGGCATTCACGAGGAGTTCCGATGCCAGAAACCGTCATCCGCGCCAAATTCGATCCGGCCTCGCTCCGCCCGCGCATCCTCCATATCGGCTTCGGCGCCTTCGCCCGCGCCCATCTGATGGTCTATCTGCAGGAGGGCCTGAACGCCGCCGGCGGCGACTGGGGCGTGGTGGCCTGCCGGCTGAACTCCGGCGCGGAAGAGCTGTCCGCGCTCGATGACGCGGGACGTCGCTATCTGGTGGCCGAGGTCGACGGCGACGGCGTGACCGCGCGCGAGATCGCCGTGGTCGTCGGCACCCGCCATCCCGGGCGCGACGGCATCGACTCGCTGCTCGACCTGATCGCCTCCGAGCCGCTCTCCGTCATCAGCCTGACGATCACGGAAAAGGGCTATTGCTGCCGCAACGGTCAGCTCGACATCGACCATAAGGGCATCCGCGCCGATCTGGAAAACCCCGAAAACCCCAAAACCGCGATCGGCGTCATCGTCGCAGGCCTTGCGCGCCGCCGCGCGGCCGGGCTTTCCGGCCTCACCGTGCTTTCCTGCGACAACCAGCCCGACAATGGCCGGCTGGTGCGCGCTGCGGTGCTCGCCTTCGCCCATCAACACGATGGCCGGCTGGCCGACTGGATCGACGCCCACGTCACCTTCCCCGGCACCATGGTCGACCGCGTCGTGCCGGCGCTTGACGATGAAGGGCGCGCGCTGCTGAAGGACATCAATGGCGGCGCGGCCGACGACAACGGCATCGTCTGCGAGCCGTTCCGCCAGTGGGTGATCGAGGACGATTTCGCCGCCGGCCGTCCGCCCTATGCCGAGGGCGGGGCGATGCTGACCGACGACGTGCGCCCGTTCGAGATGATGAAGCTCAGAATGCTGAACGGCGCGCATACGTTTCTGGCAATGCTTGGCAGCCTTTCAGGGATCGAGACGGTCGATGCCTGCATGGCCGATCCGGTGTTCCGCAAGGCCGCCCGCAGCCTGATGCTCGACGAACAGCGCCCGACGCTGCCCGCCATCGAGGGCGTCGATATCGAGGCCTATGCCGACGACCTGATCGCCCGATTCGCCAATCCGAAGCTGAAACACCGCACCGGCCAGATCGCCTGGGATACCAGCCAGAAACTGCCGCAGCGCCTGCTTCATTCGGTCGAGGAGAATATCGAGGCCGGCAGACCCTGGCCGCTTCAGGCGCTCGCCCTGGCCGGCTGGATGCGATTTGTGAAGCTTGCGGTGGATAAGGGCGGCACGCTGACCGACCCGCTTTCCGAGACGTTGATGGCAATCGCGCGGGACCGCGACGGCGCGGCGCTGGTCGATGGCCTCATCGCCATCGACACGATCTTCGAGGCCGATCTGGCGACGCATCCCGCCTTCCGCGCCGCGATCCTCAAGGCCTATGAAAGCATTGTCGAAAACGGCCCTCGCGAGGCGGTCGCCGCCGCTATGCGTTGACGCTGCGCATCGGCCTGAGCCAGGAAATCAGCGCCGCATAAGGCAGGAGCATGATCAGGCTGAAGGCGAGCTTGACCGAAAGATCGCCAAGCGCCCAGGAAATCCAGCGCGGCACTTCGAGCGAAAACACGCCGAAGAGCGGCGCCATGCCGAGCGCGAACTCATCATTTGGGCCGATGAAGGCGAAGACCGCGGCGAAGCTGATCGAGAAGAACAACACCGTGTCGAGCACGGAGCCGAACAGCGAGCCCGCCAGCGGCGCCTTCCACCATGTTTGCCGGCGCAGGCGGTTGAATACCGAGATATCGAGAAGCTGACCGACCAGAAATGCCGTGCCCGAGGCGATCGCGATCCGCGGCACAGAGGCGTAGAAGGAAAAGGCGACGCCGACGACGAAACCGGCGATCACCACCTTGCGCGCGGCCGAGGGGCCGAACTGGCGATTCGTCAGGTCGTTGACCAGGAAGGCGAGCGGATAGGTGAACGCGCCCCAGGTCAAAAGATCGGCGAGCGAGATGCCATACAGCGTGCCGGAAACCGGATACTGGACGAGAATGTTGGAAAGAAGCACGACGCCTGCCATCAGCAGGCTGTAGATAAGCACGGATTGCGTCTGTCGCATTTTTTTACCCTGGGTGATGCCACCAGCTGGAGAACGAATAAAGAGAGCCTTACCGGCTGGCGGCAAGGCTCTCCAGTTTAGTCAGAATGCCTGTAATCAGGCGGCGGCCTGTTCGGCCGTCTTCTTGATGATTTCCTTGCGCAGAAGGCGGGCGCGCGGCGAAAGATCGCGCTCGCCGGACTTCAGCAGGAATGCGTCGAGACCGCCGCGGTGCTCAACGGAGCGGAGCGCCGCCGCCGAAACGCGCAGACGATAGCTCATGCCGGTTGCTTCCGACATCAGGGTTACCCGGCAAAGATTGGGAAGAAACTTGCGACGGGTCTTGTTGTTGGCATGGCTAACATTGTTGCCGGACAGCACGCCCTTGCCAGTCAATTCACACATGCGGGACATGGTAACACCTACTTATTCTTCTTTAGCCAAGGCTTTCAACGGGACAGCCATGCCCCGCGATCCAATTGGCGGCTCATTGGAAAGTTGCGGTTCTATAATCTCGCCCTCGCCAAAGGTCAAGGCGATTTGCCGGTTTTTCGCGGCAGACGAAAAATTTACGGCTGTTTTTTTGCCGTCAGCTACGACATAAACGGGGGGTAATCGAACTTCAATGGACGGATGCGGGATATGGCAGCTAAACTTCTTCAATCGCTCGGGCTCGTCGCGGCGCTCCTTGCCGCGCCCGCCGCGCAAGCCGAGGATATCAAGCAGCAGACCGTCTACACGCTGTCTTTTTCCGGAATCAAGATCGCCGACGCGGTATTCAACACCACGGTTGCCGACGGCAAGTACAACATCAATGCCGATATCGAAGCGGCGGGAATCGGCAATCTGTTCACTTCGATCGCCGTCAAGGTCGATGCCGATGGGGTCTGGCGCAGCGGCAAGCCGGAAACGCGGGAATTCCAGCTCATCTACCGCGATGGCGACTATGCCCGCGATTACGCAGCCACCTTTTCCAACAAGCGGGTGACGAAATCGACCATCGAGCCCGATCCGGGCCCGCGCGGGGATAACTGGGTCGAGGTCAAGTCGAAACATCTGCGCAATGTGATCGACCCGGTCTCCGCGCTGCTGCTGCCGCCTTCCAAGAACCCCTGCGCCACCACGGTTTCGATCTTCGACGGCGAAACCCGGCTGGAGCTCGAAATGGCGTCGGCGGGAAGCCGTCCGTTTTCCACGAAAGGCTTTTCCGGGCGCGCGATCGGCTGCGCCATCCGGTTCAAGCCGGTGGCCGGCTACGAGCGCAAGGATGAGGATATCGAATATCTCGCCAATTCTCGCGAACTCGTCGTCTGGTTCGCCTATAATGAGGAACTGAACGTGTTCGCGCCGGTCATGGCCCATATCCCGCTGAAGATCGGGCGGCTGACGATCTACGCCTCCAAATTCGGCCTTCCGCGCTAACATCATGAGCATGCGTGCAACTCTGATCGGCTTTTCAGCCGTGCTGATGTGGGCGTTGTTGGCGCTGTTTACAGCCGCCTCGGGCAGTGTGCCGCCGTTCCAGCTTTCGGCGATCGCCTTTGCCATCGCCAGCCTGCCGGGCATCGCGGTGCTGATCGCGCGGCCGGAACGGCTGAAGCGGCTGCGCCAGCCGGCGAAGGTCTGGATCGTCGGCATTGCCGGCCTGTTCGGCTATCATTTCCTGTATTTCACCGCGCTCAGAAACGCGCCGGCGGTCGATGCCGGCCTGATCGCCTATCTGTGGCCGCTTTTTATCGTGGTCGGTTCGGCGCTGCTGCCGGGCGAGCGGCTGAGAGCCCATCACATCATCGGCGCGCTTGCCGGCTTTGCGGGCACCGCCATTCTGGTGACCCGCGGCGGCGGGCTGGCGTTCAGCGGCGAATACGCCCTCGGCTATTTCGCCGCCTTCCTCTGCGCCTTCACCTGGTCGGGTTATTCGCTGGCCTCCCGCTCCTTCTCCAAGGTCTCGACCGATGTCGTCACCGGCTTCTGCCTTGCGACCGCCCTGCTCTCGCTTGTCTGCCATATCGGGCTGGAGACCACGGTCTGGCCCGAGAATTTCGGGCAATGGCTGGCGGTGGCGGGCCTCGGCCTACTGCCGGTCGGCCTCGCCTTCTACGCCTGGGACTATGGCGTCAAGCACGGCAATATCCAGGTGCTGGGGGCGGCAAGCTATGCCGCGCCACTGCTCTCGACCATCATCCTGATCATCGCCCGCTTCGGCGAACCCGGCTGGCGCGTGATCGCCGCCTGCCTGCTGATCACCGGCGGCGCGGTGATCGCCGCCCGCGACATGATCAGAGGAAAGAAATCCTAGGCGGGAAACCACCCTCCGACCCTTTATTTAACGCCCGGCTGTCATGCGGGATTTCACCGCACAGCCCCCAAATCTTCTCGCCCCGGAGGGGAGAGATGTCGCGAAAGCGACAGTGAGGGGGGAGTCTATCACCGCGAGCGCCCTCACGAATGGATATGCCGCTCCACCCTCACTGCCCTTTCGGGGCATCTCTCCCGCCAGCGGGAGAGAGTATTGGGAGCAAGCCTCACGGCCACACAAGATCGCTGCCTCAGGGAGTGTTCATCGGCTGAAGTTCGTGAAACTGAAATGCCTACGCTCCAGAACCACTGCCCTCACCCGCCCGGCGCCCACTCCGGTTCGGCGAGTTCGAAATCCTCGAAGGTGAAGCCCGGGGCGACGGTGCAGCCGACCAGCGTGAAATCGCCGGTGGTTTTGGCCGCCTGCCAGCATCCGGCGGGAATCACCGCTTGCGGGCGCTCGCCTTTCAGGATGTTCGGGCCGAGCATCTGCGTTTCCACTGCTTTGCCGTCGGCGGATCGCATCAGCTTCAGGGGCGCGCCGGCATAATAGTGCCAGACTTCGGCAGCGCTGTGCAGGCGGTGCCAGTGCGACCGCTCGCCCGCCTTCAGCAGGAAGTAGATCAGCGTCGAGGCCCCGCGCCCACCGCCGGCCGGATCGCGAAACGTCTCCGCAAACCATCCGCCTTCGGGGTGAGGCTGGAGCCCGAGGGCTTCGATGATCGCGTCCGCGGTCATCAGAAATTGTCCTTGCGCTTGCGGATTTCGGCCAGAACCTCGGCATCGCTCGCCGCTTCCATGCCGAGCCCCTTGCGGATTGCCGGGTCGGCCACCCTGAAATAGGGGTTGGTCTTCTTCTCAAGTCCGATCGTGGTCGGAATAGTGAAGCCGCCGGCCTCCCTCAGTTCCGCCACCGCCTCGGCCCGCTCCTTCAGCACCGCATTGTCGGGATCGACGGTCAGCGCGAATTTGGCGTTTGCGAGCGTATATTCGTGGCCGAAATAGACCTCGGTCTCGTCCGGCAGCGCCATCAGTTTCTGCAGAGACGGCCACATGTCGGAGGCCGGGCGCTCGAACAGACGGCCGCAGCCCATGGCAAACAGCGTGTCTGCGGCAAACAGCAGGCCGTCCTCGACGAAATGATAGCAGATGTGGCCGGCGGTGTGGCCGGGGGTTTCGATCACCTCCACCTTGTGGCCGGCAAATTCGAGTTCGTCACCCTCGAACACGGCAAGGTCGAGCCCCGGGATTACCACCGCCTCCTCGATCGGGCCGACGATGCGGCAGTCATATTTCTCCTTGATGAGAAGATTGCCGTCGACATGGTCCTTGTGATGATGGGTGGTGAAGATATCGGTGATCGTCCAGCCGCGCTGTTCTGCCTCGGCAATCACCTTTTCGCCATCGGGCGCGTCGATGCTGACGGTCTTGCCGCTTTCCGGCTCGTGCACCAGTACGCCGTAATTGTCGGAGCGGCACATGAAGACGGCAATTTCCAGTGAACGCATATCAGGCCTCGCAATTGCTTACTCAATGGAGTTCAATGTAGTACGGTGGACATTGAAGTCCAACCATCAGCCGGGTCAACCTCACCTCATGAATGCCGATATCGTAGACCTGCGCGCGTTTTATCACACCGAACTCGGAAGGCTCGCCGCCCATTCGATTGCGATGGCGCTTACGCCGATCTGGCAGTCGCTGCCGGACGAGCGGCTGGCGGGGCTCGGCTACTGCCTGCCCTATCTCGACCGCTTCGCGGGCGAAGCCGAAAGAACCATGGCGCTGATGCCGGCCTCGCAGGGCGCGATCAACTGGCCGCCGCTCGGACCGTCGGCAACCGTGCTCGTCCACGAAGAGGAACTGCCGCTGCCGGATGCGTCCATTGATCGCATCCTGCTGGTGCACGCGCTCGAATTCGCCGAGGCGCCGCGCGAGACCATGCGCGAATTATGGCGGGTGCTGGCGCCCGGCGGCAGGGTCGTGATCGTGGCCCCCAATCGGCGCGGCGTCTGGGCGCGCCTTGAACATACGCCCTTCGGCAATGGCCGGCCCTATTCCAAGGGGCAGATCATCGAATTGCTGCGGGAGACCAATTTCACCCCCGCGGCCTTTGCCGAGGCGCTGTTCTTTCCGCCGTCGAAAAGCCGCGCGGTGCTGAAGCTTCGCTCCAGTTTCGAGCGGTCGGGCCGCACCTTCTGGCCCGCCTTTGCCGGCGTCAACATTATCGAGGCGCAGAAGCGGCTCTATCAGGGCCTTCCCGTCGCCGCCCGCGCCGCGCGCAAGGTTCTGGTGCCCGCACTTGCGCCCCAGGGCGTGCCGACAACCCGCGCGCGACATCGCGGCTGACACTCGACAAAGACCCCAATCGCAATTATTGCTGCTGACGCTAAAAACCGGCCGGAAAAGGCCGACAATTTTTCGAGGTTTCCGATGACCGAACAGATGATCAAGCCAACGCCGCGTCCCGGCATTATGGAGATTGCCGCCTATGTGCCCGGCAAGTCCCATGGCGAGGGCACTGGCAAGGTTCACAAGCTGTCATCGAACGAGACCCCGCTCGGGCCGAGCCCGAAGGCGATCGCCGCCATGCAGTCCGTCGGCGAACACCTCGCGCTCTATCCCGACGGCCAGTCAAGCGCGCTGCGCGAGGCGATTGCCGCCAAATACGGCCTCAACACCGGCAATATCATCTGCGGCAATGGTTCCGACGAACTGCTCGGCCTGATCGCCCATGTCTATCTTGGCGAGGGCGACGAGGCGATCATCACCGAGCACGGCTTCCTGGTCTACAAGATCCAGATTCTGGCGAATGGCGCGACACCCGTCACGGTGAAGGAAAAGGAGGCGCGGGTCGATGTCGACGCGATTCTCGCGGCCGTCACCGAGAGGACCCGCGTCGTCTTCATCGCCAACCCGGCCAACCCGACCGGCACCTATGTGCCGTTCTCCGAAATCCGGCGGCTGCATGCCGGCCTGCCGAAAAACGTGGTGCTGGTGCTCGACGCCGCTTATGCCGAATATGTCCGCCGCAATGATTACGAGGCCGGGCTGGAACTGGTCGCCGAGAATGACAATGTGGTCATGACCCGGACCTTTTCGAAGATCTATGGACTTGCCGCACTCAGGGTCGGCTGGCTTTACGGCCCGTCCGATATCATCGCGGCGCTGGAGCGGGTGCGCGGGCCGTTCAACCTCAACGCGCCGGCGATCGCGGCTGCGACGGCGGCGATCAGGGACGACGCCTTTACCCGGGCGGCGATCGATTACAATCTGAAATGGATCGAGCGGCTGACCGATGAACTCAACGCGCTCGGCCTGACGGTCACGCCGTCGGTCGCCAATTTCGTGCTGATTCATTTCCCCGATGAGGATGGCAAGCGCGCGGCCGACGCCGACCGCTATCTCAGCGCGCGGGGCTATATCCTGCGGGCCGTCGCCGGCTACGGCTTCCCGAATGCGCTGCGCATGAGCGTCGGCACCGAAGAGGCCAATCTCGGCGTCATCGAGGCGCTGAAGGCGTTTCTCGCCGCCGCGCCCGAAACGGAAAAGGCATGATTGCATTCGAACGCATAGCGCTGATCGGCATCGGCCTGATCGGCTCCTCGCTTGCCCGCGATATCCGCGCCAAGGGGCTTGCGCGCGAGATCATCGTCTCGACGCGCTCGCCGGAGACGCTGCGGCGGGCGGAGGAACTGGGGCTGGGCGACCGCTACACCGCGTCCGCCGAAGACGCGGTGCGCGGCGCGGATCTGGTGATCGTTTCGGTGCCCGTCGGCGCGTCCGGCGCGGTGGCAGAGCGCATCGCGCCCAATCTGAAGCCCGGCGCGATCCTGACCGATGTCGGCTCCACCAAGGCCTCCGTCATCGCCCAGATGTCGCCCTTCGTGCCCGAGAACGTGCATTTCATCCCCGGCCACCCGATCGCGGGCACGGAGAAATCCGGGCCGGATGCCGGCTTCACCGGTCTTTTCAAGGGCCGCTGGTGCATCCTGACGCCTGCGGACGACGCCGATCCGGCAGCCGTCGACAAGCTCACCCGGTTCTGGCAGGCGATCGGCTCCAAGGTCGACACCATGGCTGCCGATCACCACGACAAGGTGCTGGCGATCGTCTCGCACCTGCCGCATATCATCGCCTACAATATCGTCGGCACCGCCGATGATCTGGAGACGGTGACCGAATCGGAAGTAATCCAGTATTCCGCCTCCGGCTTCCGCGACTTCACCCGTCTTGCCGCCTCGGACCCCACCATGTGGCGCGACGTCTGCCTGCACAACCGCGATGCCATTCTCGAAATGCTGGCGCGTTTTTCGGAAGACCTCGCCTATCTCCAGCGCGCGATCCGCTGGGGCGAGGGCGACAAGCTGTTCGAGCTCTTCAGCCGCACCCGCGACATCCGTCGCTCTATCATCGAGGCCGGACAGGATGTCGAAGCCGCCGACTTCGGCCGCCACGCGCTCGACGACAAAGATTAGCGCATCACGTCAAAGAGGCGGTATCTTGCCGAGCGGGATGAAACCGAGCACGGCTCTGCCGTGTTCGACGCGCACATCGAGCGTCACCGTGCGCTGGCCGCCGGTGAAATTCTTGACCAGGCCGGTGACGGAATTGATGACGCCGGCAGCGCCGGGGAAGCTGAGCGCGGCAAGCTGGGCCACGCCATCTATGCCGGTCAGCTCGAAGCTGAAGCGACCATCGAGATAGCCGTCCTTGTCGAAGGCAAAGCGGCCCGAGACCGCCATCATCGACTGACTTTCGCCGATCGCGAGCGCCGCCTGGTTGACGATCCCGCTCTTGCCGCGCAGCATTTGCGGATGGAAATCGGTTTCGAGCAACGCACCGCCATCATCGACGGTCGCCAGAAGGTTGAGCGACACGGCGGGCAAGGCCTCGGCATTGTTTTGCGGGCGCAGCACCGCCTCGTTCAGGTTCAGCGCGACATCGAGATCGCCGTTGTCATTGCGCACCAGCCCCTGCCCCTGCTCCGCCGTCAGCGTTCCCTGTCGACCCTGGGGATCGGCGAAACGGGCGGTCACGGCCTCGAAATCGAAGGAGACGAGACGCGGCGCGCCGCCCCTGTAGATCAGCTTGCCGCCGAAATCCTGCCACTCCGCGCGCAACAGCATGCCGGCGTCGTTTTGCAGCGTGGCGGGGCCGGTGAGCGTCGCCAGAACCGACCACGGCGAATAGACCGGCGCCTCGGCCATAAGTTGCGGTGCGTCGAAAACCGAATCCGACGTCCGGTCGCGCACATGCAGGCTGTCACAGAAAAAACCGAATTTGGCGGGAAAGCCGTTATAGCCGATGTCCTCGCAGTTCACGACGACGTTTTGCTGATCCTGGCCCTGAAGCAGCGTGAAAATCCGGGCCTTGACGGTGCGGGCGATATAGAACCAGCCGAGGGCATAGGCGACGATCACCGCGATCAGAACGATGAGCGTCCATTTCAGAAACTTGCGCGTTCGGGTTGATCTCGCCATCATGGGCCTCATTGTAATTTCGGAACTCAACGGTGTCAGGCAATAGCATATGGACGAATTCTGGATATTTGGCTACGGCTCGCTGATGTGGAACCCGGGTTTTGCGACCCACAGACGCATGCCCGCCCGGCTTGCGGGTTATCACCGCAGCCTCTGCGTCTATTCCCATGTCCACCGCGGCACCGCCCACAAGCCGGGCCTGGTGCTCGGCCTCGACCGGGGCGGTTTCTGCGAGGGCGTGGCGCTCGCCGCCAGGGTCAAGGACGAGGAGGAAATCCTCGCCTATCTGCGCGGCCGCGAACTGGTCACCCGCGTTTACCGCGAACTGGTGCTGCCTGTCCGCCTGTCATCGGGCGAGAATGTGCCCGCCATCACCTATGTCGTCGATCATGCGCACGAGCAATATGCCGGCAAGCTCGATCTTGATCACGCTGCCGAACTGGTGCGGGGCGGCCACGGCCAGTCGGGCCCCAATCGCGATTACCTCCTGAACACCGTAGACCATCTGCGCGAGATGCAGATCAATGACGCAGCGCTGGAAACGATCGCGGGACTGCTGAAAAACGAACAGCCGCGCCCGGTGCGGCGAGACGCGCTCTAAGCTCCGGCTGATGCCCGCAGCTCGGCAACGCGCTTGCGGGTCACCTCCGGCAGGTCGAGATGCGGATTGGCGTCGACGGTTTCGATCAGCAGACGATCGCTTTCGCGCTCCATGGTCGCGACAAGCTGATCGAAAAACTGCCGCGGCTCCTTTCCGGGCGCAATCGCCGGCAGGATGCGGACCTTGAAATGCCCGCTTTGGCGGCGGAAACTGCCGCGCGGCCAGAACAGGCCGGGATGCATGACCACCGGAATGACCGGCACGCCGAGATCGCGGTAGAGCCGCTGGATGCCGCGCTTGTAATCGGGGGCTGCCCCCGGCGGCCGGCGCGTTCCCTCCGGAAAGATCACGAGTTGGCGCCCGGTCTCGACCTCGGCCTTGGTGCGCGCAATCGCGTCGGCCATGGCGCGGCCGGTCTGTGCGCGATCGACGGCGATCTGGCGCTGCTTCTTGAGATACCAGCCGAACAGCGGCATCTGGATCAGTTCGCGCTTGAGCATGAACACCGAATCCGGGATCCATGGCAAAAGCATGATCGTGTCCCAGGCGGACTGATGCTTAGGGACGATGATGCACGGCCCGTCCGGCAGGTTTTCCAGTCCCTCGATGGTAAACGTCGCTCCGGCCCAGAGCCGCATCTGCGCGTTCACGAACCGGCCCCAGCCCTGCACCACCACCCGATAGGCGTTCTTGCGCGAGGCCAGGAAATAATAGGGCGACTGCACGATCATCAGCACCGCGGTGCCGAGATAGAAGGCGATGTTGAAGGCGGCGGAGCGGATCATGCCTATCAGTTCTCCTCCCCGGCCGGGGCAAGCGCCGAGAGCCCGGTCTCGGCGCGCAGGTGAGCGCCGATGAATTTCATATATTCAGAGCCCAGAATCTTCAGATAGCGAAGGCTCTGCCGCCACGACGCATCCTGGTCGCTGAACGGCACGGGATAGCCGACGAACACGGTATCCGGATCGATATGCCTGAGTTCGAACAGTCCGCGCGGCAGGTGGTAGGCGCTGGTGACGACGAGGATGCGGCGGTAGTCGTGCTCCTCGATCCATTTGCGGGTTTCCACGGCATTGCCGTAGGTGTCCAGCGCCTCGTAACCGACATCGACGCAGCATTCGAAAAGCTGGCTGTCGCCGCCGATCACATTGAGGATGCTCTCGGGCGTGGTCGAGGGATTGACGCCGGAGATCAGCAACCGCTCGCCCGCGCCGGCCTCCAGCAGCGCAAACGCTTCCTCGATCCGGCGGGAGCCGCCGGTGAGGACCACGATCGCATCGGTTTCGTAAATCTGCGGCGGCCTCGCGGTGAGCGCGTTGTAGCAGAACGCCACAAAACCGCCGCCGAACACCAGCACGATGGCCAGCAGAAGGAAGCCGACAAGGCGCGCGAGACGGCCGGCGGCAGAACGCCGCCGCGTCCCGTGTTCGCTGCCGCCTTTTTCATGCGGCTTGCGCACCCTTTCCGCCATGCCCGATCCATTTCCAGTTTTGCGCCCGGTTCGCGGGGTCACCATCTGAATGCTTGTGAAACCGTCCGAATCAGACGGCTGACCCGCCAACCTATACAACACAGGAAATAGAGTTGAAATTCAGGCGGCGGATCGGCGGTAGGATTCTGAAAAATCAGACCGTATCGGTCCGCTCCGGATCGGAGCGCACAATGTCGATCTCGCGTATGGTGCGGATCACCGTCAGCCGCGTCGTCAGCGCCGTCAGCCCGGCAATCGCGACGATGGTGAGCAGGATGCCGAAATAGGCGCCCCAGCCTATCGAGATCGTGCCGAACAGCGCTGTCGTCTGATCCGCGCCGGGGGTCGCGAGATAGCGCCGCTGCCAGACCCGCGCCAGCACGAAAAACAGGCAGGCCAGCGCGCCGCCGAGGAACGCGCCCTTGAGCGCGACGTTGAGGAAATGGCGCTGGAACTGACGGGCGACGAACGAGGCTTCCGCGCCGACGAAATGCAGCACCTCGACGATGTCGCGGCTGCCGGCGAGCGCGCCGCGCGTTGCAAACACCACCGTCAGCACCATCGCCGAAAACACCAGAGCCATGATCGAAACGCCGATGGTCGTCGTGGCATCCGCCATCGCCGACAACCGGCTCACCCAGGCGCGGTGATCATCAAGCGATGCGCCGGGCACCGCCTTTTGCAGCGCCGCGGCCATGGCCGCGAAATCGGGCGGATTGTTTTCGTCGATGGTCACGATCACCAGCCGCGGCACGGGCAGCATGTCGAAATCAAGCCCGGAGCCAAGCCATGGCTCCAGGAGCCGCTCGGTTGCCGCCTCATCGACCACCCGCCCGTCGAGCGTTCCGACGAATTGCAGCGCCACATCGCGCGCGTTCAGCAGCGCCTGGTTCATGTCGCGCCCCTCGCGCGGCTTGATCTGGATCGTGACCTCGCGCGAGATGCCGCCCTGCCAGCTTTCAGCGGTCGCGCGCACCATCGAGACGGCGCCGAGCGTCAGGCAGGCGAGAAACGCCATGATCGTCACCACGGCCATCAGCGCCCGCGTCTGGACATTGGAGGGCGGCACGATCGGCGTCGGCTTGCGCGGTGCCTGACGCTCGGGCCGGAAACGGGTCTTGACGCCGAGCTTGGGGCCAGACTTGGAGCCCGGTGTCGGACGCTGGGTCCGCGTTTTCGGCGCGGGTTCCGCGGATGGAGCAACCCTCGGACGAGGCGGCTCGGCGCGCTGCGCAACCGGCGTCTCCTGGCCTTGCGGTACGGGATTGGCCCGCGACCGGAAGGTCGGCGGTGGGCTTGTTGGCCTCTGCCGCGCCTGCGCCGCCTGTCGGGCCTCTTCGGCCCGCTGAGCTTCTATCCGCTGGGCCTCTCGTCGTCGCGCGGCCTCACGCTCCTTCGCCCGGCGCTCCTCCAGTTCCTCGGCGCGGCGCTGCGCAAGCTGGCGCTGCTGCTCCGCCTGGCGTCGGGCCGCTTCCTCCTGCTGCTGGCGGATCTCCTCCAGACGCCGCGCCTCGAGCAGGCGCTCTTCCTCGGCGCGCTGTTCGGCAAGGCGTCGTTCGGCGCGTTCTCTTTCCTCCAGACGCGGATCGCGGAGCGAGCGGGGCGGCCTAGTCATGAATATCGAGCCTTCCTTCCGAAAGGATCATCCGGCGCGCATTGTAGCGGTCCATCAGCGCGATATCATGGGTTGCGATGACAACGGCCGTGCCCAGCCGGTTGAGCTCCACCAGCAGGCTCAAAATGCGCCGCGCCATCGGCGGATCGACATTGCCCGTCGGCTCGTCGGCAAGCAGCACTTCCGGCTGGTCGATCAGCGCGCGGGCGATCGCCACGCGCTGCTTCTCGCCGCCGGAAAGCACCGGCGGGCGGGCGTGGAGCCGTTCGCCGAGCCCGACCCATTTCAAAAGTTCGATCACGTCGTTGCGGTAGGAGACCTCATCCTTGCCGCGCACCCTCAGCGGCAGGGCGACGTTCTCATAGGTGGTCATGTGGTCAAGCAGCCGGAAGTCCTGAAACACGATGCCGACCCGGCGGCGCAGCATCGGCAGTTCCTTGTGCGGGATAACGGCGACGTCGCGGCCGAACAGGCGGATCAGGCCACGCGTCGGCTGCAGCGCCATCAGCATCAGCCTGAGCAGCGTCGTCTTGCCCGCGCCGGAAGGGCCGGTCAGGAACTGGAAGGAGTTCCTGGGAATGTCGAAAGTCAAGTCGCGCAGGACTTCCGGGCCCATTCCATAGCGCAAGCCAACATTTTCAAACTGAATCAGTGCCATGCCCTGATACTGTCCTCGTCGTTCGATCCCCTCCATTATCCGCGATTATGAATAACAGGTCGTGAACAGGCCGCAAGTTATGCGATTTTGGCGGATATCCACGGCGTTTTGGCCTCAAGGCGCGGTTGCGCCCGGCCTTGCGATTGCCCAGCCCGGCCAAACCCAGTAAAACCGGCCATCTTCAAACATATACGGCGTTTCCGGCCTGAAGGCTCGGCGCTGGAGGCAAGGGAGCGCGCCATGCATGTCGTCCGCGGCAAAAAGATCGAAGTCCTGTTTTCGCCCGAGGAAATTGCCGCGCGCAATGAGGAACTCGCCCGCGAGATCGCCAGCGGCCCGTCGAAAGACCTTCTCGTGATCGCGATCCTGAAGGGCTCCTTCGTGTTCGCCGCCGATTTGATCCGCGCGCTGCACAAGGTCGGCCTCGCGCCGGAAGTGGAATTCATGACGCTGTCGAGCTATGGCACCGGCACCGTCGGCAAGTCCGTGCGGATGGTCAAGGATATCGACAGCGAGGTCGAGGGCCGCGATGTCCTGCTGATCGATGACATTCTCGAATCGGGCCGCACGCTGCGTTTCGCCCGTGAGCTGATGCTGGAACGCGGCGCTGCCAATGTTTCGGTCGCGGTTCTTTTGGACAAGCAGAACAAGCGCGAGGAAGCGCTCGACGCCGATTATGCCGGCTTCCGCTGCCCGGACAAGTTCGTTGTCGGCTACGGTATGGACGTTGCCTATGCCTTCCGCGAGCTTCCTTTCGTCGGCGTGGTGACCGGGGATGCTTAATCAAGCATAAAGACAGTCCGAACAGCTTGTTAACTACATAAACCGCCACATTTCGATGTTTACCTCTCGCTAGGAAAGTTCTGGTCATCTCCATTGCAACAAAGCCTGGAACAACAGGCTTGCAAGACGGGTTTTGAAAGACAGAGAGAACTGGATAGCGCCATGGCGAGGATTCTGATCACCGAAGACGAGGCATCGCTGCGTATGTTTGTCGCCCGCGCATTGCGGCTTGACGGCCACGAAACGGTGGAGGCCTGCGATGGTGCCGAGGGGCTCGAGCTTCTCAGCGAAAGCCACTACGATCTTCTTCTCTCCGACGTGCGCATGCCGATCATGGACGGCATTGCGTTGGCCCACGCCACCGCAACCGACCATCCGCGCACCAAGATCCTGCTGATGACCGGCTTTGCCGAGCAGCGCGAACGCGCCGATGACCTGATGGAAAAGATCGTCGACGTGGTCTCCAAGCCTTTCGCGCTGCCGGATATCCGCAAGGCCGTGGCCCGCGCGCTGGCGGCATAGGGTCGGGCTAAAGCCGCTGCAGTTTTGAAAAGGCCGCTGCCCGCCGAGGGCAACGGCCTTTTGCTTGTCTTACTGCGCGGAATAGCCGCCATCCACCAGATGATAGCTGCCGGTGACGAAGGAGGCATCTTCGGAAAGCAGGAAGGCCGTCAGGGCGGCGACTTCTTCGGATTTGCCGAGCCGGCCGATCGGATGGAGCGCGACGAGGCCTTCGATAGCCTCCGGCTCAAGGTTTTCATCAAGCAGCGGCGTGCGGATGAAGCCGGGGCCGACGGCATTGATGCGGATGCCGCGCTTGGAATATTCCAGCGCCGCGGACTTGGTCATGCCGACCAGCGCATGTTTCGAGGCGACATAGGCCGGCGCGGTGGCAAAACCGTTGGTCCCGAGGATCGAAGACATGTTGACGATCGATCCGCCGCCCGAAGCCTCGATCGCGGCAAGCTCATATTTCATGCAATAGAAGACGGAGTGCAGGTCGACATTGAGCACCTTGTGCCAGGTATCGATATCGTAATCGCCGATCGGCTCCGACGGACCGCCGATGCCGGCATTGTTGACCGCGCCATAAAGCCCGCCATATGTCTTGACGGCGAAATCCACCATGGCTTCCACGGCCTTCGGGTCGCTCACGTCAACGGCGAAAGCGGCGGCCTTGCCGCCGGATTTCTCGACCTCGGCGGCGGCTTTCTTCGCATGATCCTCATTGAGATCGGCCACAACGACGTTGGCACCTTCGCGCGCCAGAAGCTGGACGCAGGCCTCGCCGATACCGGAAGCGCCCCCGGTCACGATGACGGTCTTGTTTTCGAATCTCTGGGACATGACGATACTCCTTGATGCCGGCGCTTCCGTGTGGGCGCCATTGATTCAAGTGGCGCCGAAAGGGTGCGTTTTAAAGGCATATCGAAGCAAAAATCAGTTCTGTGACTGGGGCTCCAGAAGCCGTTCCAGATAGGGCGGTTCGGAGGGCAGCGGGGCCTGTTCGTTCAGCCGCTCGCGGATGGCGTCAAGAATCTCGCGGGCGCGCTGGACGGTGATCTCGTCGGGCACGTCGACATTGTCGCCGAAGTCGGGCCCGTCGGCGCCCTGGTTGCGGCCCAGCGGATCGCGTCCGGCCTGGTTGCCCCAGCCGGTCTGGCCGCCCGGGCCCTGTCCCTGCTGGCCCTGCCCCTGCGCCATCATCGAATTCATCATCTGCTGGGCGCCCTGGCGCAGCGCCTCCAGCGCGTTGCCCTGCCCTTCGACAGCCGCGGAACCCTCGCCCTCGCCGAGCGCGCCGGCCGCCCCTTCCATGGCCTCGCCGGCCTGATCGAAGCCTTCCGCCGGCGGCATGCCGAGTTCTGAAAGCTTCTGCTGCATTTCCGAGAGCTGTTCGGCGAGCCCCTGCTGCTGCTCCTGAAGCTGTTTCAGCGCCTCGCGCAACTCTTCCGCCGTCATGTCGCGCGGCGCTTTCTCGCCGTTCTCACCCTGCTCCCCGGGCGAAGGCTGCGGATCGCCCCAGCGTTCCCGGTCCTGCAATTGCTGGTCGAGGTCGAAGGTCTCGTTCATCAGCCGCTGCTGTTCCTGGATCAGTTCGCCGAGCTTGTCGATCTGCTGGCGCATCTCGGAATTCTGTTGCCCGCCCTGCTGCTGGGCGGTGGAGGACGGCGGCTGGAGATTGTTCATCATCCGCTGCAGCTCCGACAGCAACTGCTGGGCGGCATCGCGATTGCCCGAGCGGGCGAGGTTTTCGAGCTGATTGAGGAGATTGTCGAGATCGCGCTGGCGCAGCGTCTGCTGATCGCCCGGCATCTGCTCGGAGGGCTGCATGCGCTGCGCCATCTCGGACATGAATTGCTGCATTGCCTCGCGCAATTCCTGCATCAGCTTCGCGATCTCGGCGTCCGATGCGCCATTTTCCAGCGCCTCGCTCAGCGCGTCCTGCGCCTCGCGCAGACGCCGCTCGGCATCCGACAGCGCGCCGTCCTCGATGCCGGTGGCAATATCCCACATGTAGTCGGCGGTATCGCGATAGCTGTCTTCATCGTGAGCAAGCGTCATCCGGGTCTGCGCCGACTTGATCAGCAGGAATTGCGTGAGGTCCGGGATCGTCTCCTCCGGCCTGAGCGTGATCGCCGCGCTATATTGCAGCGCCTCCGGCATGCGGCGCGTGTCGAGCGCAAAAATCTGGCGCTGCTCGGCAACCGAACCGGCAAGCAGATTGCGGAAGGTGCGCTCCGGCAGCACCATTTCCAGCGCCGGGCTTCTGCCGACATGGCCGGCCGCGTCCTCGGCCACCAGCGTGATCGTGACCGGCGTGCCGGACAGCGGATGTTCCGTCAGATTGCGGCTGGTGAAGGCGGAATGATCCTTCGACGAGCGCGCCGGCATGTTGAGCGGAAATTCCGGCAGCGGATAGACCGGCTCGGCATGCGGATCGACATCGCCCGCCGGCGCGATCTCGGCATAAGCGCGGGTGACGCCGTAATCGTCGGTCAAGGTATATTCGAGTTCCAGTGCCCCGTTCGCCGCCGCCTTCGGCGTGCCCTTGAAGGCGATCACCGGCGCTTCATCGGGATCGACCGTGATCTCCCAGCTTCGCCCGGCCGCGTCCAGCCGGCCGCCGGAGGAGAGCGAGAAGCTGGCGCTGTTGGCGAGCGCGCCCTGTTCGGCCTCGGCAGGTGCTTGCGCCTCGTCATTGCCGTCGGGCGTGAAGGTAATCGGCTGGTCCGCGCCCTCACCGGAAAGCCGGACGGTGAGCACCGACCCTTCGGGAATGCCAGTGATCGCCTCCCCGCCATCGGCCTGAAGATAGACCGGGGCCTTGCGGGTATAGCCGGGCGGCGAAATCCAGGCGTCGAAGCGGAGCGCCACCTGCGTCTCCCCCTCGCCTGCTGGCGGGGCGAAGGCATCGGCCAGCCGCGACGCGCTGTCGGGACCGGAATAAAACCAGGCGACGAACAGCAGCAGCACGGGGATTGCGCGCAGGGCGTACGGGTCGACGGCGGAAAGATCCGGCTTCGGCGGGGAGCTGTCGATTGCGCTGAGACGCTCGGCCATGCGGCGCTGATGGGCCTGCCACAGCGCCATCGCCTCCGGCGTTTCCCGCGCCGGGCGATCGAGCCGCACCGAAATCGCCTGATGGGCAAGCGCGTTATGCGCCTCCAGCCGCCACTCGGCGGCATGGGCCGAGGGAATGCGCAGATGGCGCAGCGGCCACAGGCTGACGACGAAACCGATGACAAGGAAAAACAGCAGCGCGATCCTGACCGCGAACGGCAGCAGCAGAAACACGCCGAGCCATGACAGCGCGACGTAAAGCGCCACCACTGCGACCGGCCACAGCAGAAGCGGCGCGAGCTGTTCGACGAAGAGGTTGAAGCGCGTGAGCGCGCGCTTGCGGCGGATGCGGCGCGTCAGCGCGTCATCCACTGCATCCTTGCGTTTTCCCGCAGTGTGTTTCTGCCCGGTCATGAGCCCCTGTGGTCGCGCGGCGTTGTGGCTTCAGAATAGCACGCTTTGTGTCGATAGCGAGGTGAGGCCGGGAAATTCCCGGTTCACATTCCCGCGACCGGCCTAAAGCCAATCCGGCAGCGAATCGAGGCCGATCAGCTCGTCATAGCTGCCGCGCGGGCGCACCACGTGGAAGCGGTCGCCATCGACCAGCACTTCCGGCACCAGAAGGCGGGTATTATAGGTGCCGGCCTGAACCGCGCCATAGGCGCCCGCCGTCATCACCGCGAACAGATCGCCGGGCGCGGGGCGCGGCATTTCACGGGCAAGCGCCAGATAATCGCCGGTTTCGCAGACCGGGCCGACGACATCAGCGGTGATCCGCTCCGCCCCGGGCTTCAGGGCCACAGGGCGGATATCGTGCCAGGCGTCGTAAAGCGTCGGGCGGATCAGATCGTTCATCGCGCCGTCGACGATGACGAAGCTCTTGGCCTCGGCATCCTTCACATAGATCACCTCGGTAACGAAGATGCCGGCATTGCCGGCGATCATCCGCCCCGGCTCCGCCACGATCCGGCAATCGAGACCCGCCAGTTCCTCGCGGATGACGGCGGCATAGGCGAGCGGCTCCGGCGGCGGGTTGTTGTCAAACTGATAGGGAATGCCGAGCCCGCCGCCGACATCGACATGGTCGATCGCGTGGCCGGCGGCGCGCAGCTCCGTGACCAGTTCGCGCATCAGCCGGAAGGCGTCGCGGAACGGGGAAAGCTCGGTGATCTGGCTGCCGATATGCATGTCGATGCCGGTGATCCGAATGCCCGGCAGGCTGGCCGCATGGGCATAGACTGCATGCGCGCGCGAAAACGCGATGCCGAACTTGTTTTCCTTCTTGCCGGTCGAAATCTTGGCATGTGTCTTCGCATCCACATCCGGATTGATGCGGAAGGAGACCGGGGCGACGACGCCCTTCGCCACGGCGCGCGCGTTCAGCACCTCCAGTTCCGGCTCGGACTCGACATTGAAGCAGTAGATGCCGGCATCGAGCGCGAAATCGATCTCGCGCACGGTCTTGCCGACGCCGGAAAACACGATTCTTTCGGCCGGGACGCCAGCGGCCAGCGCCCGGCGCAATTCGCCTTCCGAAACCACATCCATGCCCGCGCCGAGATTGGCGAGCGTCTTCAGCACCGCCTGATTGGAATTGGCCTTGACCGCGTAGCAGACCAGCGCGTCCGTACCCGCGAAAGCCTCGGCGAAGACCTTGTAGTGGCGGGTGAAGGTGGCGGTGGAATAGCAATAGAACGGCGTGCCGACGGCCGCCGCGATCGCCGGAATGGAAACGCCCTCGGCATGGAGAACGCCGTCGCGATATTCGAAATGGTTCACGTCTGGCCTGCGTCAGTTAAGCAGTGGATCGAGAAGGAAGGGCTCGCCATCGACGGCGGCATCCGGCCCGTCATTGACGACATCGTCGCCCGAGCCGTCAAACACGATCGGCTTGTCGTTGGGCGCAAGCCGGATGGTTGGCTCGGACTGGGTTTTGGCGGCGCGCGCCTGCTGCTCGGGCGTGGGCGGCGGCACTTCCAGCGGCCCGCGTCGCCCGCAGGAAGCAAGGGAAAGCGCCATCAGCGCAACAACTGCAATCGTGATCGTCTTCATCAAGAGCCCCGAACCGGATACGGGCCCCGCAAACGCAAACGCCCTGGCCACCCTGATAACCGATCAGAACCGCTTTGTGCACCCCAAATTGCGCGACTGAAAGAAAGTCGCCGCCCACGGGACCGTGTCAAACCCGCGCGGGCGAACGCTTCTGAGCATAGAGCAGTCGAAGCTCGCTCCCAATATTCTCTCCCGCTTGCGGGAGAGATACCCCCGAAAGGGGGAGTGAGGGTGATGCAGCATTTCGAAACGTGAGAGCGCTCGCGGGGATAGACTCCCCCCTCACTGTCGCTTTCGCGACATCTCTCCCCTCCGGGGCGAGAAGACTGGGGGGCTATGCGGCCTCCCTCAGACGCGCTCGCGCCACCAGGCGATCTGCTTTCTCACCTCGTCCGGGGCCGTGCCGCCGAAGCTCTTGCGGCTGGCGACGGAGGCTTCCACGGTCAGCACGTCGAAAATGCCCCCGGTGATCGCCGGGTTGATGCCCTGCAATTCTTCCAGCGAGAGTTTCGCCAGATCGCAGCCCTTCTTCTCCGCCAGCGCCACGGCGGCGCCGGTTGCGTGGTGGGCGTCGCGGAAGGGCAGGCCCGCCTCGCGCACCAGCCAGTCGGCAAGGTCGGTGGCGGTGGAAAAGCCGGAGCCGGCGGCGGCCTTCATCGCATCGACATTGACGGTCAGGTCGCCGACCATGCCGGTCATCGCGGCGATTGCCAGATCGAGGCTGCGGGCGGCGTCGAACACCTGTTCCTTGTCTTCCTGCATGTCCTTGGAATAGGCGAGCGGCAGGCCCTTCATCACCGTCAGAAGCGCCACCAGCGCGCCGTTGATGCGGCCGGTCTTGGCGCGCACGAGTTCCGCGGCATCCGGGTTCTTCTTCTGCGGCATGATCGAGGAGCCGGTGGAAAAACTATCCGACAGTCGCACGAAATTGAACTGCGGCGTCGACCAGATCACGATTTCCTCTGCCAATCGAGAAAGGTGCGTGGCGCAGATCGAGGCGAGCGACAGAAACTCCAGCGCGAAATCGCGGTCCGACACCGTGTCGATGGAATTGCGCGTCGGCCCGCCGGAAAAGCCGAGCGCTTCCGCCGTCATGTGCCGGTCGATGGCAAAGCCGGTGCCTGCCAGCGCCGCAGCACCAATCGGGCTTTCGTCCAGATGCTCGATGGCGTGGCGCACGCGGGCGCGGTCGCGGCCGAACATCTCGACATAGGCCATGCAGTGATGGCCGAAGGTGACGGGCTGGGCTGTCTGCAGATGGGTGAAGCCCGGCATCACGGTTCCGGCATGCTCTTCCGCGCGCGTCAAAAACACGCCGATCAGTCGGGTGAGCGCGGCTTCCGTGCGCTGCAGCTCCTTCTTCACCCACAGGCGAAAGTCGAGCGCGACCTGGTCGTTGCGCGAGCGGGCGGTATGGAGGCGACCGGCGGCAGGGCCGATCAGCTCGCGCAGCCGCGCCTCGATATTCATGTGAATATCCTCGAGCTGGCGCGAAAAGGCGAAATCGCCAGCCTCGATCTCACGGCGAATTGTATTGAGACCCTCGATAATTGAGGCGCTGTCCTCTTTCGAAACGATGCCTTTTTCGGCAAGCATCGTGGCGTGCGCAATCGAGCCGTCGATATCCTCGCTATAGAGCGCCTTGTCGAAATCGATGGAGGCATTTATCTCCTCCATGATCGCATCGGGACCGGAGGCGAAACGTCCGCCCCACATCTTGTTCGAGGTGCTGTTGTCGGAAGCCATGAAGTGCCTATCTGGAGAATGACATGACAGAGAAGAAGAGCCGCAAAAGCCCGGTCTCCGCCAAACTGGTTCTAATCGCGCTTGCCGCTGGCCTGATTGCCGGCGCCGTCGCGGTATACGTGAAAAACGCCGTGACTGGCAATGGCATGGGCGATCTCGCCGAAAGCCAGTGCAAACCCGCCGTCGAGACCGCCGAACGCCTGAAGCCGCTCGCAATAGGCGAGGTCGCCGCCTTCATCCCCGCCGAAAAGCCGCAAAAGCTCCCGAACCTCGCCTTTCGCGACAGCGACGGCGAAACCACGCTTGCAGACCTTTCCGGCAAGACCGTGCTGATGAACCTCTGGGCCACATGGTGCATTCCCTGCCGCGAGGAAATGCCGGCGCTCGACCGGCTGGAAGCCGATATGGGCGGCGAAAACTTCGAGGTCGTCGCCGTCAACATCGACACAGGCACCGACGAAAAACCGCTCCGCTTCCTCGAAGACATCGGCATAAACGCGCTCGCCTTCTACCGCGACGAAACCATGACGACCTTCAACACCCTGAAAAAGGAAGGCCTGGCCTTCGGCCTGCCGTCAACGGTGCTGATCGACGAGAACGGGTGTTTGCTCGGCGCGATGAACGGCCCGGCGGAGTGGGATAGCGCGGATGCCAAGGCGCTGGTGGGGGCGGCGCTTGGGGGGGATAGCTAAGACGAATAACAAGGGTGAGAACGCCGAAAATTCCGGCCACATTGCACACAACATTTTTGTTGTGTATTATGGGGCATGTCCGATTTTTTGTTGATTCTTAACGAGCGGGAAGCGCGAGAAGCACGAGCAATAGCTTCGGAGCTTGATGAACTGTTGTCATCGGCACAGGCGTTTCAGCCCGTAGTCGCTGGCCTTCCTCCTCAGGTAGTTGCAGGCTTCAGAAACGCAATAAAAACCGAGAGAAAAGAACTTGAAGCCCTCGTTAAGGCGTACGAGGCAGCGAAGGCCGGGGACTTTGGAGAGCTTGAACGGAGGACCGAGAACGATCCTGGTCTCACGCTAATAGTAGCTCGTATAGCTCGTGGGCTAACACAAAAGGAATTAGCAAGAAAACTGGGCCTAAAAGAGCAGCAGGTTCAAAGATACGAAGCCGACAGATATAATTCCATTAGCCTCGCCAACTTTCGACGTATTGCGAGATTCTTGGGCGTTGATTGGAGAATGGGCTTATCCCAGTGGTTCGGAGGCGGCTGGAACATCGCGCATGACGTCTCTGCGGCTGAAGTTAAGAAAATATTGAAACATGCTCGCGCCAACGGCTGGTTCGGGAATGAAGATACAGCAGTTCTAGCTACCGAAGAAAGCTTCAATTATCTTCAGCGCTACGTGTCAGATCACATACTGAAATACGGTAGCCCTTCTTTGCTGCGAACTGGGTTGAATGTGGAGGACCACTCAGAGGACCTTTTGCTACTGGCCTGGAAAGCTCGGGTGACTCGGCGCGCCGAGCAGATCATCTCCACCTACGCCGTGGCCTATCGGCCTCTCGACATAGCTTGGATCATGGAATTAGCGAGACTCAGCCAGCACAAAGACGGACCGGCGCGTGCGCGCGATTTTCTGCTGAGTAAAGGGATCGTGCTGGTAGCCGAGCCGCAAATACCTGGAATGAAGGTTGATGGCGCTGCTTTCCTGTTAGAAGGCGTGCCGGTTATTGGCTTGACGTTGCGGCGAGATACTGTCGACAACTTTTGGTTCACACTGCTGCACGAGGTCGGGCATGTCATTCTCCATTACCGCACTGGCCTCCGCACTGGCTTCTTCGACGATACCGACACAACCAGCGTTGACGAGATCGAGCAGGAAGCCAACGACTTCGCCTCGAACGTATTGATCCCTGAAGAGCGATGGAAGCGCTCGCCAGCCCGCATCACCAAATCTCCTGCGGTGGTCGAGAAATTCGCAAAAGAATTGGGGATAAACCCCGCCATCGTCTTCGGCAGGATCCAAAAAGAGAGGCGAAACTTCGCAATCTTCTCCAACTTGATCGGTAGAGGCGCGGTTAGAAAGCACCTGATCGAGTCTTCGAAAGGAACTTAGGACCATGACTCGCAATCGCCCCATCTACATTCCGACACTTCGCCTGAAGCAGGGCGAGTACCGAGGGCTGCAAGGGCTCGCTCCCGATGTGGCAGATAAGATCGTTCCCCAACTTGTAGTTCCTCCACCAAAGGAGCACGACCCGGAAAAGCAACGACTCCTCACTAAGGACGAGATTGTATACGAAACGGGGCGCCGCATCGCTGATCACTGGAAAATGCGCGACGCCTTACTTGATGTGCGCTTCTTGTTTTCGGAGTTCGGCGAGGCGGAGTGCGTCGAATGGTTGCCTAGGATGTTCGAGGTTGCACGCCAGGCCCATGCCCAATTGACACCTGTGATAGGGCTATCAGACGCCCTCGGGTCTCGCGCAGCAGCCTTTCGTTCAGCTATTTTGCCCGCAGCAGAAACTAAAGTCGCGTTACGGGTGGAATCCGGCGAAATCGACAGGGACCTCGGCGGTCGTTTGGCAGGCGCGATCTCCGCGCTCGGCGTATCCCCGGAAGCGTGCGCGATCTTAGCAGACTTTTCAGATGCCGACTTTTCCGATGCGCTCGCAGTAGCCGGGATCGCACAAGCCGCACTTGAGGACTTGCAAGATATCGGTCGTTGGCGTCAGGTGGTCTTCCAAGGCTCGAATTACCCTGGGAAGAATCCCGCTGTTGCTGACGGCAACGCGACCATCCCCCGCAACGAGTGGCTGGCTTGGAAAGAAGCGATTAAGCTCGACGGGACCTCGCCCGAACATTTAATTTTCGGCGACTATGGAGCTGATTGCTCAACATTTGAGTTCAGGAAATCCTCCGGTGCCATTCCGATCCGGCACTACCGATACACGACCTCCGACAGCTGGCTCGTGGTAAGGGGTTCAAAAGAGGGAAAGACCGGAGCCGTCATGCGCGCTGTCTGCGAACGTATCCTCAGGAGCGGCAAGTTTGCCGGGCGAAGCTTCAGTTCGGCGGATGACTATATTTACAAAACTGCCAAGGGGTGGGACGGGCCGGGCAATGGAACGACGTGGCGTCAAATCAATACGACCCACCACATTACGAGGGTGGTCCATGACATCGGCACTATCAAGGGTATGACCTTCACGGAAGCAACCTTTAGCGACCCGACCGACCAACTGTCGTTAATCTAATTTGCTTCTGGCCACATGGTGCGAGAAGCTCTCGGCATGCGCCGAATAACCTTCGATCAGCGGCAAGCAGGTCGGAAGTGATCAGTCGATTCGTATGGTTGCTAGTGGATCCTTGACGCCATCTCCCCCCCTCACCCCACCCGCTTCTCCAGCCTTCCAATCACCGCCTTCCCCAGCGTCTGCGGCTTCACCGCCAGTGCCGGGTCCCTGCCCTTCAGCCGCCCTGCCATATCGTCGATCGTAAACGCAGCAGCGCTTTTCAGGGCGTCCAGTTCCTCCCAGGTCACGGGGGTTGCCACGGGGGCGTTGGGGCGGGCGCGCAGCGAATAGGGGAGGATGGCGGTGGCGCCGCGTTCGTTGCGCAGCCAGTCGATGAAGATGCGGTTCTTGCGCTTTTCCTTCGACATGGTGGCGATGTAGCGCGCGGGGTCTTCCTCGGCCATCATATGGGCGAAGGTCTTGGCGAAGGCCTTGACCGTCTCCCAGCGCACCGTCCGTTTCAGCGGCACGATGACGTGGATACCCTTGCCGCCGGTGACCATGGCGGTCGATTGGAGGCCGATCTCGGAAAGCGCTTCGCGCATCTCGAAGGCGGCCTTCTTCGTCTCGGCAAAGCCGAGGCCCTCATCCGGGTCGAGGTCGAAGATCAGCCGGTCGGGCGCCTCGATCCTGTCGGCGCGCGCGCCCCAGCCGTGAAACTCGATCGTGCCCATCTGCGCGGCGGCGACGAAGCCCGCCACATCCTTCGCATAGAGATATTCGCCGGTGTCGCCGTCCTTCTCCTCGATATCGATGCGGGCGAGTTCGTCGGGAAAGCCCTTGCCGGCGTGTTTCTGGAAGAAACTCTCGCCATCAATGCCCGACGGGCAGCGAAACAGCGAGACCGGGCGGTGGCCGGCGATTTCCAGCATGCGGCTACCGACAGCCGCGTAATGGCGGGCGACATCGGCCTTGGTGACGCCGGCCTTGCCGAAAAGCTGGCGGTCCGGATGGGTGATCTCGATGCCGGCGACCGTGTCGCCCTTCGCTTTCTCCGCCTGCACCGCGCCTGCCTCCTTGTCCTCTCTCAAGCCCAGAAACGCGCCGTGGCGGACATGGCCATCGGCGGTGAACTCGGCAAAATCGATCTCCGCCGTCAGTTTCGGCGTCACCCAGCGCGCATCGCGGGCGATCTCGCGCGGCACCTCGGCAAAGGGCGCGGTCTTGCGGGCAAGGCGCTTCAGCCGGTCGCCGAGATCATCCAGCGTCTTCTCGTCAAACCCCGTGCCGACGCGGCCGCGATAGCAGAACACCCCGTCATCATCATACTGGCCGATGAGGAGCGAGGCAAAGGGCCGGCCCTTCTTGTCGGACGGCGAATAGCCGCCGATTACGAATTCCTGCCGGCGCGAGCATTTTATCTTGCGCCAGGCGCTGGTGCGGGTGTGGCGATAGGGCGCATCCGCCCGCTTCGACACGATCCCCTCCCCGCCGGCCTTGCAGATTTTTGTCAGGATATCGCCGCCATCGCCCTCGACAAAGGTGGAAAGCCGGATCGGGCCCGCTTCGGTGTCGAGCGGCGCCAGCGCCTCCTCAAGCTGCTGCTTGCGCTCGCTGAGCGGCAGGTCGGTCAGCGATTTGTCGTCGCGCTCCAGAATATCGAAGACGTAGAAGATCAGCGGCGCGCCCTCCTGAAGGGCGGCCTGCAGGGCGGAGAAGGCCGAGCCATCCTTCGGCACGGAGGCCGCCATGATCTCGCCGTCGATCAGCAGGTTTTCGCCCTCAAGCGGCGCGAAGGCCTCGGCCAGATCGCCGTATTTCTCCGTCCAGTCCTTGCCGGAGCGGGTGTAGAGCTTTGCCTGGCCATTGCTGAGGGCGGCGATGCAGCGGTAGCCGTCAAACTTGGTTTCGTGGATCCAGTCCTCGCCGTCGGGCGCCTCGTCGTAGAGCGTGGCGAGCTGGGGCTTGCGGAAGGCGGGGAATTTCGCCTTTCCGCGCGGCTTTTTCTTCTGCGGGTGCTGCTTGTCAGTGGGCTTTTTGGTGCGGCGTTTCCACACATCATGGCCGGCCTCGATCTCGCTGAAGGAGCGGCCGGTGGTGACGCTTTCCTCGAAGTCCTCCGTCAGCCGGTCGGGCTCCTCGCCGGCCTTGTCGTCGCGCTCCTTGATCAGGAGCCAGTTCTCGCGCTTCTCGCCGCGCCGGCCGCGCATCTTCACCAGCGCCCAGCCGCCCTGCATCCGCTCGCCCTTCAGGCGGAAATGCAGCTTGCCTTCCTTCAGCCCCTCCTCCGGGTCGTGCAGCGGCTCCCAGCTTCCGGCGTCCCACACCATCACCGTGCCGCCGCCATATTGCCCCTTGGGAATGGTGCCCTCGAAATCGGCGTAATCCAGCGGATGGTCCTCGGTTCTGACCGCCAGCCGCTTCTCGCCGGGGTCATCGCTCGGGCCGCGGGTCACGGCCCAGCTTAGAAGCACGCCGTCCCACTCCAGCCGGAAATCGAAATGCAGCCTTCGGGCATCATGCTTCTGCACGACGAATTTGAGATCGCCCGCGCGGCTCTTGCGGGCGCGGCCGCGTTTCGGCTCCTTGGTCTTTTCAAAGTCGCGGCGGGTTTCGTATTCGGCAAGCTTGTCGGGGGCGGCCATATCACGACGCCTTCTTGCGGCCTGAGGATTTCGTGGTGGACTTGGTTCCGGGGGTTTTCTTCGCCGCCGAACCGCGCTTGGCGGTGGATTTGCCGGATTTCGCGCCGTCCAGGCTCTTCTTCAGCGCGCTCATCAGGTCCACCACATTGTCGCTGGTGCCGGAGGCGCGGTTCCTCTCGTCGGCGCTGGCGCGCGGGGTCTTGCGGTTCTTCTGCTTGGCCTTCAACAGCTCCGTTAGCGCCTCGCGATAGTGATCATGGTAGTTTTCAGCCTTGAACGGCGCGGTCTTGCGGTCGATCAGCGAGGTGGCGACCTCCAGCAGATCATCATCGCTCGCCTCGTCCTCGATCGAGGAGAACAGCGGGTCGGCATTGCGGATCTCGTCGGCGTAATGCAGCGTTTCCAAGAGCAACCCGTCGCCGCAGGGGCGCACGGCGGCGAGATATTCCTTGCCGCGCATGGTGAGCTGGCCGAGCGCGGTCTTCTCCGAACGCCTCAGCGCATCGCGGATCACCCGGTAGGCATCCTCCGCCAGATCATCGGCAGGCACGATATAATAGGGCTTGTCGTAATAGATCGGCGGAATTTCGCAGGAGCCGACGAACTGCACCAGCTCGAAGGTCTTCTTGGTCTCGAGCTTGATCGCGTCGATCTCTTCCGGGTCGATCAGGATATACTCGTCGTTCTGCTCGTAGCCCTTGACGATCTCGTCCGCATCGACCGGCCCGACGCCCTCGACCACCTTCTCATAGCGCACCCTTTTGCCCGTCGGCTTGTGAATCTGGCGGAAGGAAATGCTGGACGCCCGGCTGGTGGCCGAATGAAGCTCCACGGCAATCGACACCAGCGACAACCGCATCTGCCCTTTCCAAATCGCTCTTGAAGCCATGTTCCACGCTCCGGATACAAATACTCTCTACGCGATTGCAACGGCGAGGCAGGGGGTTTGGTTCCAGCGAGCTGCTGATTGAAAAATTGGAAACTTATGCTATCTAGATTGCAAATTGGTTTTAGTGCCAAGAAATTGGCGCAAGACCGCGATCATTGCTTGTGAGGCGATATGATGCGCACGAAAGCCCCCATCATTGAGCTTAAGGCTAACCGACCCAAAATCCTGGAGTCCGTTGTCTACCTCGTCTGCGAAGCCGACAGACTATCTAAGAATGCTTCGCAGTATGACATTGTTAAATCTGTGTTCCTTGCGGACAGGCGCCACCTCAACGAGTACGGCCGGCCCATAACCTTTGACAAGTATGTCGCCATGGAGCACGGCCCGGTTCCCTCTCATGTATACGATTTGCTGAAGAAGGATCCCGCCGCCGAGGACCTTCCCTGGTCGAGGGAACAGGCGGGGCCCAAGGTTTGGAATTACTTCGCGGCCAAACGCGAAGCAGATCCGGACATCCTGTCACAAAGCGACTTTGAAGCACTTGAGGAGGCATTCATCACCGTAAAGTCGCTGGGATTCAGCCAGATCAGGAAGCTCACGCATGAGGATCCGGCTTACATTGATGCTTGGGAGGACGATGGAAATCAGAAGGCATTCGATATGAGCTACATGATGCTTTTTGACGTGCCCGATATCGAAAAGGCAATGGAAGTGAAGTTCATTGCGGAAAACGCATAATTGATGAAAGCGGGCGATGTAGTGAAAATCTACGCGCCTGTCGCCGGGTATAATAAATACCACTTTTGCGTTTGCATTCCCGAAAACGAAACGGCCGGGAAGTTTCTTTATCTCAACTCCGATCCTGACTACCGCGACACGCTCTCTATCGATTGTAGCCGCATTCCATTTCTGCCTCCGTCGAGAACGGGGAAAACTGCGGTCAGCTTCACCAGCGTCGCGCGATACAACACTGAGAGACTGGAATTGTTTCAAGCGGAAGTTCTTGGTGAAATGCCGGATGATATCATCCATGAGATGTTCACGTTTGCTCAATCCGTCAGGTCGCTAACACGTTCAGATAAGCAGCTTGTTATTGAAGTGTTGGAAGCGCTGCTGTCGAAGTAACCGTACTTTTTTCCGCCATATTTTGCGCGCCCGAACCTTGCCCCCGGCCCGGCTCCCCGCTATTGAAAGCCGCAATGAACCCCGGACCCGGTGAAAATCCGGGTGGCTCTTCCGGCCGCCGATCCGCCGGACAACCGTTGAAACCTGTTTCCTCCCAAGCCGGGCGCTGCCCGCCGCAAACAGTATTTCAGGGACCATACATGTCATTCTCGCTCTCCACGTACCGCCGCGAGTGGTTCGGCACGCCGCGTGCCGATATTCTCTCCGGCCTCGTCGTGGCGATGGCGCTCATTCCGGAAGCCATCGCCTTTTCCATCATCGCCGGCGTCGACCCCAAGGTCGGCCTGTTCGCCTCGTTCTCGATCGCGGTCATCATCGCCTTCGTCGGCGGTCGTCCGGGCATGATCTCGGCCGCCACGGCGGCCACCGCCGTGTTGATGACGCCGCTGGTCGCCGGCCACGGGCTGGAATATCTGCTGGCCGCCACCGTGCTTGCCGGCGTCATTCAGGTGATCTTCGGCATATTGAAGCTCGGCGCGCTGATGCGGTTCGTCTCGCGCTCGGTGATGACCGGCTTCGTCAATGCGCTGGCGATCCTGATCTTCATGGCGCAATTGCCGGAGCTGATCGACGTGACGCCGATGACCTATGTTCTGGTCGCGGCCGCGCTGGCGATCATCTACCTTCTGCCTTACGTCACCAAGGCCGTCCCCTCGCCGCTGGTCGCGATCGTGCTGATCACGATTGTCGCAGTGGCTTTCGGCCTCGATGTCCGCAATGTCGGCGATATGGGCGAATTGCCGGAAAGCTTCCCGTTCTTCCATCTGCCGATGGTGCCGCTGACGCTTGAAACGCTGCTGATCATCCTGCCCTATTCGCTCGCCGTCGCCGTGGTCGGCCTCTTGGAAAGCCTGATGACCGCGCAGCTGATCGATGACCTCACCGACACCCGCTCCAACCGCAATCAGGAATGCGCCGGCCAGGGCATCGCCAATTTCTGCACCGGCTTCATCGGCGGCATGGCGGGCTGCGCCATGATCGGCCAGTCGATGATCAACATCAAATCCGGAGGCCGAGGCCGGCTTTCCACCTTCGTTGCCGGCGTCGTGCTGCTGATCCTGGTGGTCGTGCTCGACCAATGGGTGCGCCAGATCCCGATGCCGGCGCTGGTCGCCGTGATGATCATGGTCTCGATCGGCACCTTCTCCTGGTCCTCGATCAAGAACCTCAAGGATCATCCGCGCTCCTCCTCGATCGTCATGGTCGCGGTGGTCGCGGTTGTCGTCGCCACCCATAATCTCGCGATCGGCGTGCTCGTCGGCGTGCTGCTCTCCGGCATCTTCTTTGCCTGGAAGATCGCCCAGTTCTTCGGCGTGCGCTCCGAACTTTCGGCGGACGGCAAGACCCGCACCTATCATGTCGAGGGACAGTTGTTCTTCGCCTCGGTGGAGGATTTCAACGCCGCCTTCGATTTCCGCGAAGTGCTTGAGGAAGTGGTCATCGACCTGACCCGCGCCCATATCTGGGATATTTCAAGTGTTGCGGCGCTGGACATGGTTGTGATGAAATTCCGCCGTGAAGGCGCGGATGTGGAAGTCGTCGGCCTCAACGAGGCGAGCGCCACCATCGTCGACCGTCTCGCCGTTCACGACAAGCCGGACGCGCTCGAAGAATTCATGAAGCAACAGGGCCACTAGGAGGATACGGAAATGGAAAAGCTGACAGCTTTCATCGATGCCTCGAATTATGCCGAAAGCGTGTGCGACCATGCCGCGTGGATTGCCGGGCAACTGGGCATCTCCGTCGAGCTTGTGCATGTCCTGGGGCGCACCCGCGATAGCCAGGCGCACGCCAACCTCTCCGGCTCGATCGGCCTTGGCGCGCGTACGGCGCTTCTGGAGGAGCTTGCGGAGGCCGATGCGCAAAATGCCAAGCTTGCGCAAAAACGCGGCCGGCTATTGCTGGAAGCCGCCGTCGAGCGGCTCTCGGTGGAAGGCGTCACCGCCGTCACCACCAAGATGCGCAATGGCGATTTCGTCGAGGCGATCGAAGACGTCGGCGCGGATTCGCGGCTGATCGTGATCGGCAAGCGCGGCGAAGGCGCGGATTTCGCCTCCGGCCATCTCGGCTCAAATCTGGAGCGGGCGGTGCGCACCGCCAGGCGTCCGGTCTTCGTTGCCGCCCGCGCGTTCAAGCCGATCCACAAGGTGCTGATCGCCTATGATGGCGGGGCCAGCGCTGAAAAGGCAGTGGAGCGGGTGACCTCGAGCCCCATCCTGGAAAAGACCGACGTCACGCTGCTTGCGGTTTGCAAGGAAAACGACCAGTTGGCGCAAAAGGCGGCGGATGCCGTCAAGCGCCTTGAGGCCGCCAATGTCGCCGCCCGGCTTGTCATCCGGCCCGGCCACGCCGAAAAGGTGATCGAGGAGGTCGCGGCGGAGGAAAAGACCGATCTGCTGGTCATGGGCGCCTACGGCCATTCGCGCATCCGCACGCTGGTGATCGGCTCGACCACGACGGCGGTGCTGCGCGCCTGCAAGATCCCGGTTCTGCTGGTGCGATAATACCAAGCGCGGGGGGGGGGGGCCGCCCCCCCGCCGGCGCGCGCGCGCCACCATATTTTTTTTTTTTAAGTTACCGATAATATGGTTATTAAAAAAAAAAAACAAACC
>NZ_JBAKFQ010000012.1:0-29848 GCF_053484255.1 Martelella sp. FLE1502 | reverse complement strand
TGAGAGCGTTTTTTTTGGGCTCTACAAGGAGGGGGGGGCGGCGCGCCTGAAAGACGGGGTTTGTGGTGGGGATAAAAACCCACGCGCGGGGGGGGCGCCCCCCCCCCCCGCGTTCGAAGGCGTCAGACTTTTTTTGGTGTCTGCAGGGACCGTTGATGCCGCCATCCAGCCCACAAACGATTGTTTATACTGCATAATTCCTTGAGAATTGCGCCAGCGACCCGCTGCTCTCCGTTAACGTGTGCAGACGCGCAATCCGGTATCTGCTAGCCCGGCTACATCGGCCATTGCGCGCCAGAACGCCTGTGAAACCGAGACCGGCGACACACAGGGCCGAGACCGAAACACCGGAGAAAGACCATGTTCAAAACAAAACTTTCCAAGTGCATCCGATTTACGGCGGGTGCGCTGGCTTCGACTATGCTGCTTGCCTCGACCGCTGACGCCTGCACCGGCATCACGCTGATGGCCAAGGACGGCTCGGTCGTGCGCGCGCGGACGATGGAATTCGGCGTCGACCTTCAGTCCAACGTGATCGTCTCGCCGCGCAATTTCGAACGCGTCGGCGAAACCCCGGATGGCAAGCCCGGCCTGACCTGGACCTCGAAATATGCAAGCGTCGGCACCAATGGCGTCGACATGCCCGTGATCATCGACGGCTTCAACGAAAAGGGCCTTTCGATCGGGATCTTCTATTTCAGCCAGTCGGCCGGCTATCAGCCTTATTCCTCCGACGTACAGGACAGCACGTTGGCGCCGTGGCAGCTCGGCTCCTACATCCTCGACAATTTCGCGACGGTCGAGGAGGCGAAGGCAGCGCTTTCCGATATCACGGTCGCGCCGGTCACCTTCGAGCATTTCGGCATCGTTCTGCCGCTGCATTATGTGATCACCGACGCCGCCGGCAACACCATTGTCGTCGAATATGTCGACGGCGAGCTGAACATTCACGACAACGACCTTGGCGTGATCACCAACAACCCGCCCTTCGACTGGCACATGACCAATCTGAAGAACTACGTCAATCTGAGCTTCGAAAACGTACCGCCCAAGCAGTTCGGCAACGTCAAGATCACCGGCTTTGGCGAAGGCACGGGCATGCTGGGCGTTCCGGGTGACTTCACGTCGCCCTCGCGTTTCGTGCGCGCGGCGTTGTTCCAGACCGGCGTGAACCAGGGCGCGACCAGCGAGGACGACGTCTTCCAGGCGTTCCATATCCTGAACAATTTCGACATTCCGAAGGGCGCGATCCGCGAAACGGGCGCCGACGGCAAGGTGCATCAGGATTATACCCAGTGGACGACGGCCAACGACCTGGATAAGCAGCGCTTCTATTTCCGTACCTATGACAGCAGCAGCATCCGCTTTGTCGATCTGAAGGCCCAGGATCTCGACGCCGCCGACATCAAGACGATCGAGATGGAAGGCTATGAGACCGCGACCGAACTGGGCGCGGACAAATAGGCCTCAAGACGCCTGACAAACAAAAACCCTCCGAAGCGATGCCTCGGAGGGTTTATTGTATCAGCCGATGGCTTTCGCCAATCAGGCGGCGCTGAGGTTTTCAGCGGCGCTCTTGCCGGTGCGGCGGTCGGCGACAACTTCGAAATTGACCTTCTGGCCTTCCGAAAGCGTGGTCATGCCGGAGCGCTCAACGGCGGAGATGTGAACGAATACGTCCTTGCTGCCGTCTTCCGGCTCGATGAAGCCATAGCCCTTGGTGGAATTGAAGAATTTTACGGTTCCGACGCTCATAACGATTTCCTTTCAAATCGTGCGTTCAAAGATCACATGATCTACATCATGCATTTGCTCGACTTTGATAGAAGATCGTTCTGGGCGCTTTCGCGCAGACGTAACTTAACAAACAAATTCGATAGCCGCTTTGTTACGCGACATTGCCGCGCTCGGCAATACGCTAATTTTTTAAATTTCGGTACGGTTGACGCGAGCAAGCGCGGCGGGAACACCTCCGCGCGTATCGGTCTTGGACCGCGCAGCAAATACGATCAGCCCGAAAAAGAAACGCCCCCTGCCCGGGAGGATGGGCAGAGGGCGTATGGGAAAATGTGCCGCCGGCTTGGGGCGGCTGAACCGCTGACGCTTACTTGACCGCTTTGCGGGCAATGTTACGAATGTCTTCGCGGTTGATACCGAGATCGGCCAGCTCGCGGCTGTTCATGCGATTGAGCTCGCTGACGGTCTGACGGTATTTCATCCAGCTGTTGAAGCTACGTGCCATGCTCATGTCTATCTCCCTTCGTTTGAAGGTCTCTGGCGCCGCATTCCTTGCGGCGCATCCCTGTCTTTCGACAATTCCGATATAGGCGTTTCAACGGGTGCCTGGCAGATAGGCAAAAGCAAAAGTCCTATGCGCTGGATGCAAGGCTTGAGATTTCCGGTACGCAAGAGGAATGCGGATCGATCACGACGCAGACCGGAAGACAAAAAAATAACGCTCACCGGGGGAGGAGGATCCGGTGAGCGTCATTTTGGTTGGCCGGTGATTTGGGAGGAGGAGGAGGATCACCGACCTATCGAGGGGCATTTGGGAGGAGGAGGAGGATGCCCCACGAATTCCGAATTTTGTCGTGTCAGAAGGAAGCCTTGCGGGCAACCCGACGGATGTCCTGACGGCTGATGCCGAGATCGGAGAGCTCGCGGGTCGACATGCGGTCAAGCTCGGCAACAGTCTGGCGGTACTTCATCCAGTTGTTGAAAGTGCGCGTAACACCCATTGTCATTCTCCTTCGTTCGGCAGCGTCTGATTGACGCTCATCAATTCGTCTTGATCCGGGATATAATCGATTGATCCGAACGCGAACAGAGACGTTTGAGCATTGCGCCTATGCAAAAAACGCAGGGCTCCGGAATTAGAACAGAAAACTGCCGCGCATCGATGCAGAAAGCCAGCGGCGTGGGCGTTGCACGGCTTTTGTCGAAAGATACAATGAGAAGAAGTGACTGGTGCTGCCGGAGAGATTTGAACTCTCGACCTCTCCCTTACCAAGGGAGTGCTCTACCCCTGAGCTACGGCAGCACGTATTTCCGACTTGCGGAAGGTTTCCGGCACCGGTCCGGTGCAGGCAAGCGGCCTATTGCCATAGCTCGACTTCGAGTGCAAGACGCTTCAGGATAATTCTTTCCGATCCCAACCGTTTTGCCGAAACGATGACAGCCATGGACGACAAGCCGAGCAAGAAAGCATCCGAGCGCGCCGCCGAAGAACGCAAGGCACGCGCGGCGCAGAAGCTCAGGGAAAACCTGATGCGGCGCAAGCAGCAGTCGCGCGCGCGCCGCAAGGGCGCTGCCGACGAGACCGACGGCCTGCCGGCCGCGGGCCAGCGGGAAAACGGCGACGATTGATTCCGCCGTTTCGAAGACGGTGTTTTTGGGCCTTCCCGCCACGCCCTCGCCATTTTTGGCCGGTCCCTGTGGTTCTTATCGCATCTTAATCTCGATCGCGCGCGAATCCGCCGGTTTCGGCAACGACTTGTCAACCAATGCGATTGATCATACGGGCCGTTTCGTCTAATGCGACGCCCCATAGCTTCAAGGAGAGGCCGGGCCTGCCCCGGATTGACATCATATGGATAGAATCAGAGTCGTCGGCGGCAACCCGCTCAAGGGCGTCATCCCCATCTCCGGCGCGAAGAACGCCGCCCTGCCTCTGATGATCGCCTCGCTGCTCACCAGCGACACGCTGACGCTGGAGAACGTGCCGCATCTGGCCGATGTCGAATCGCTGATGCGCATTCTCGGCAGCCACGGCGTCGATATCTCGGTCAAGGGCCGGCGCGAGCGCCAGGGCGACGGCTATGCCCGCACCATTCACTTCTCCTGCCCAACGATTACCGACACCACGGCCTCCTATGAACTCGTGCGCAAGATGCGTGCCTCTTTCTGGGTCATCGGTCCGCTTCTGGCGCGGGAGGGCGTGGCCCGGGTTTCGCTGCCCGGCGGCTGCGCCATCGGCACCCGCCCGGTCGACCTCTTTATCGAGGGCCTGAAGGCGATGGGCGCGGAGATCGAAATCGACAGCGGTTATGTCGAGGCGAAAGCGCCGAAGGGCGGGCTGACGGGCGGGCGCTATGTGTTCCCCAAGGTCTCGGTCGGCGCCACCCACACGCTGATGATGGCCGCAACGCTCGCCAACGGCACGACCGTGCTGGAAAACGCCGCGCGCGAACCGGAAATCATCGATCTCGCCAACTGCCTGAAGGCCATGGGCGCGAAGATCGAGGGCGCGGGCACGACCACGATCACCATCGAGGGCGTCACCTCGCTTTCCGGCGCGCGCCACACCGTGCTGCCGGACCGGATCGAGACCGGCACCTATGCCATGGCGGTCGCCATGACCGGCGGCGAGGTCACGCTTGAAAACACCGACGCCAAGCTGCTTTCCGCAGCGCTTGCCGCGCTGAGTGCTGCCGGCGCGGAAATCACCACCACCGAAACCGGCATCCATATCGTTGGCCATGGCGATGATATCCGTCCGGTCGACATCACCACCGAACCCTATCCGGGCTTTCCGACCGACCTGCAGGCGCAGTTCATGGGACTGATGACCCGCGCCAAGGGTACGGCGCGGATCGTCGAAACGATTTTCGAAAACCGGTTCATGCATGTGCAGGAGCTTGCCCGCCTTGGCGCCGATATCGCGCTGTCCGGCCAGACCGCGACCATTCGCGGCGTCAAGGAGCTGCACGGCGCGCCGGTGATGGCGACCGATCTGCGCGCTTCCGTTTCGCTGGTCATTGCCGGCCTTGCCGCCAAGGGCGAAACCAATGTCTCGCGCGTCTACCATCTCGACCGCGGTTTCGAGCGTCTGGAAGAAAAGCTCACCAATTGCGGCGCGGAAATCGAGCGGATTTCCGACTGAGCCGGATAAACTGGTCCAAGGGCGGGGTCTTGCGGTTGCGAAATCCCTCCCTTGGCTCTATCTCGGTGTAAACAGCAACCGCCGGGAATTTATGCAATGACGACCGATCCCCTGAAGCTTATGGCGCTGGACGAGGAAGACCTCGCGGTGATTTCGGCGCATATGCAGGACGCCGTCTTTCTCTCGCCCGATGTGACATTCTCGAAGGTCGCGGCACAGCTTCAGCTTCTCACCAACCGTTTCGTCTGGGAAAAGAAGCGCGGCTTCTTCAAGAAGCCCGAACGGCGGCGCGCGGCGCTGGTGTTCAAGCGGGTCACGGCGGTGCGCAGCATCGGGCTTGAACGCGATGCCCGCGACGCGGTCAACAACCTGCTGTCGATCCAGTTCGAAAAGGCCGGCGAAGGCCCGGAAGGTTCGATCGTGCTGAACTTGTCGGGCGGCGGCGAGATCGTCGCCGATGTCGAATGCATCGAGGCGCTGATGAGCGATCTCTCCGGTAGCTGGGAAGCTCGCGCCAGACCCCACCACCCCCGCTGACCCCTTCCGCTGACCCTTTCTTCAATTGAGTGACCGAGGCAAATATGGCGATCTGGCTGAACGCGGCGGATGATGGTTTCGAGAGCGCCTTCAAGGACCTGCTTTCGATGAAACGCGAGGTCTCGAAAGATGTCTCCGACGTCGTCGATACGATCCTCGCCCGCGTGCGCACAGAGGGAGACGCAGCGCTTGCCGATTATTCGGCCCGGTTCGACACCATCGACTTCGCCGTCACCCCGATGCGGGTCGGCGCTGACGAGATCGACGCCGCCTATGCCGCCGTCGATCCCAAGGTGATCGAAGCGCTGACGCTTGCCGAAAAGCGTATCCGCAGCCACCACGCACGGCAATTGCCGAAGGACGATTTCTACGAGGACGATATCGGCGTCGGCCTCGGCCACCGCTGGACGGCGGTAGAGGCGGTCGGGCTTTACGTACCGGGCGGCACGGCGAGCTATCCAAGCTCTGTGCTGATGAACGCCGTGCCTGCGAAGGTCGCGGGCGTGGAGCGCATCGTCATGGTGGTGCCGGCGATGAAGGGCGCTGTCAATCCGGCCGTGCTAGCCGCCGCGAAGATCGCGGGCGTGACCGAAATCTACCGCATCGGCGGCGCGCAGGCGGTCGCCGCCCTTGCCTATGGCACCGAAACAATCGCGCCGGTCTCCAAGATCGTCGGTCCCGGCAATGCCTATGTGGCGGCCGCAAAGCGCGCCGTGTTCGGCACGGTTGGCATTGACATGATCGCCGGCCCCTCCGAAGTGCTGGTGATCGCCGATGGCGAAAACAACCCCGACTGGATCGCGGCCGACCTTCTGGCCCAAGCAGAACATGACAGCGGCGCGCAGGCGATCCTGATCACCACCGACGCGGCGCTGGGCCGTGCCGTGGAGGAGGCCGTGGAACGGCAGTTGAAGACCCTCCCCCGCGCGGAGATCGCGGGTGCGAGCTGGCGCGATTTCGGCGCAATCATCACCGTGCCGGATCTTCAAGCCGCCATGCCGATCGCCAACCGCATCGCGCCGGAACATCTCGAGCTTGCCGTCGATGACCCCGACGCGCTGATCCCGCATGTGCGCAATGCCGGCGCCATCTTCGCCGGCCATCACACGCCCGAGGCGATCGGGGACTATGTCGGCGGTTCCAACCATGTTCTGCCGACGGCCCGCTCCGCCCGGTTTTCCTCCGGCCTGTCGGTGCTGGACTTCATGAAACGCACCTCGATCCTGAAACTTGGCCCCGAGCAGCTGAATGCGCTTGCGCCGGCGGCCATTGAGCTTGCAGAATGCGAGGGGTTGTCCGCCCACGGACGATCGGTATCCATCCGCCTCAACCGCAAGGACTAGCAATGAGCGAGGGCGAATTCAGGCTGAGCGATGTCGAACTCGACGAGAGCATCGGCCGGGCCTCGCCCGATGTCGAGCACGAACGCGCGGTCGCGATCTTCGACCTCCTGGAGGAAAATCACTTCAAGCCGGTCGGCCACGCAGGCGGGCCCTACAAGCTGACGCTGTCGATCATCGAAAAACGGCTGGTGTTCGACATCACGCTCGAAAACGGCGAGAAGGTCGCGACCCATATCCTGTCGCTGACGCCGTTCCGGCGGATCGTGAAGGACTATTTCATGATCTGCGACAGCTATTACGAAGCCATCAAATCCGCCTCCCCCGCCAAGATCGAGGCGATCGACATGGGCAGGCGCGGCGTCCACAACGAGGGCTCGCAAACGCTGCAGGACCGGCTGAAGGGCAAGATCGAAATGGATTTCGACACCGCCCGGCGGCTGTTCACCCTATTTTGCGTGCTCTACTGGCGCGGCTGATCGGCGCGGCGCAGGCATTGCATGCTGGACGGAACAAAAAGCGTTCATACAAGCAAACAAGGTTCACAAACGGCGAACTATTGTGTAGGTTCCGCCGCAAATCCCGCAGTTCTCCGCGCGTTTACCCGCTGCGCCAGGGCTGCAACCCAATGAAACTGGCACTTCCCCGCCGGCGGTAAGCCCCAGCGGGGTCGTGGCGTTTTGACCGGTCTTCCGGCAACGCAACAAGGAAAAGAAACAACATACATGGCAAAAGAAGAAGTACTTGAATTTCCGGGCGTCGTCGTCGAGCTTCTGCCGAACGCGACTTTCCGGGTCAAGCTCGAGAACGAGCACGAAATCATCGCCCACACCGCCGGCCGCATGCGCAAGAACCGCATCCGCGTTCTGGCCGGCGACAAGGTCCTGGTCGAGATGACCCCCTATGACCTGACCAAGGGCCGCATCACCTACCGCTTCAAGTAAAAGCGCCGACGCCGAGGATCCGGCTTGACCGCAAAGAACCCCAAACTCGTGCTGGCATCGGCGTCACCGCGCAGGGTAGAGCTTCTCGCCCAGATCGGCGTGACGCCCGATCGCGTTCATCCCGCCGATATCGACGAAACCCCGCTTGCGAAGGAAACGCCGCGCCAGCTTGCCGGCCGGCTCGCACGCCAGAAGGCGGAGGCCGTCTGTCAGGCGCTCGCCGATGATGCCGAATGGCGCGGCGCACTGGTGATCGCGGCGGATACGGTGGTGGCCGTCGGTCGGCGGGTGCTGCCGAAGGCGGAGACGGAAGAAGAGGCGAGGGCTTGTCTGGCGTTGCTATCGGGACGCGGGCACAGGGTCTATACCGGGCTCTGCGTTCACCCGGTCGGCGAAAGCGGCCACAAGGAGCGGGTCGTGGAAACCCGCGTCAGCTTCAAGCATCTTTCGAGACAGGAAATGGCGGCCTATCTCGCCTCGCGCGATTGGGATGGCAAGGCCGGCGGCTACGCCATCCAGGGCCCGGCAGCGGCCTTCATCAGCCGGATCGTCGGCTCGCATTCCGCCGTGATCGGCCTGCCGCTTTACGAGACCGCGATGCTGCTTTCCGGCCGCGGCTTCGATATCGCAGGAGAATGGACATGACCACCAAGGCAAGCGTGGAACCGCTGCGCAAACCGCGCAAATGCCCCGAATGCGGACGCCCCTCCACCCGCGAGGACTACCCGTTCTGCAGCAATCGCTGCCGCGAGCTCGACCTGTCGCGCTGGCTCACCGGCTCCTACGCCATCCCCGTCGCCGAGGACGAATCGAAGGCGGACGGCGACGACGGCGAATATTGAGGCTTGCAGAGCGACTGGATAATTCCGGCCCGGCTCTATCATCTGAAAATTATACCAGACAGCAACGGGGCAAGGCCGGAATCAGCCCACCGACGCCTCGGGCAGGCGCTTGCGCCGGCCGAGATAGAGGATCGAGACGATCGCCATGATAAACAGCGCGATCGCGATCGGGTGCTTCAACAATATCGACCAGTCGCCATTGGTCAGCAGGATCGTCTGGTTGATCGAGCGCTCCAGCATCGGCGTCAGCACGAAGGCGACGATGAAGGCGATGATCGAATAACCGTAGATCCGCATGCCCCAGCCGACGATGGCCGCCACAACCATGATGACGATGCCGAGCGTGCTTCCGGTGGCGAAGAACATGCCGGTCGCGCACATCAGCAGCGCGCTCGCATAGATCACCGACGCCGGAGCGCCAACGACGAAGGCCCAGAACCGCATGCCGAACTGACCGATGCCGAGATTGAACAGGTTGGCGATCAGCATCGCCGCGAAAAGGCCATAGATGAGCTGCCCCTGGTTCTGGAACAGAAGCGGACCCGGCTGAACGCCGTGAATGATGAACGCCGAGACCAGCAGCGCGGCCGCGATATTGCCGGGAATGCCGAGCGTCAAAAGCGGAATGAGGTTGGCGCCGACAACCGCGGAGTTCGCCGCCTCCGAGGCCGCGATCCCGCGCGGATCGCCGGTGCCGAGCTTTTCGGGGTCTCTGGCGGCCTGCTTGGTGATCGAATAGCTCAGGAAGCCCGCCGTCGTGGAGCCGAGCCCGGGGATCGCGCCGATCACCGTGCCGAGCACCATCGCCCGGAAGGCGACGACCCGGTTTGCCCAGAACTCCGCGAAGGTGAGTTTCTGATCTCCGCGGTCGGCAAATTCCAGCGTCTTGTCGGTGACGGTCGCCTGCTTGCCTGCGTTCGGACCGGACGGCGCGCGGTCGGAGAGCCGCACGAAGATCTCGCTCAGCGCCAGCATTCCGACCGCAAGCGCGGTCAGCGGCAGCCCGTCGAGCATCTCGACATTGCCGAAAGTGAACCGGCCGGAGCCCGTGGAGGGATCGATACCGGCCGAGGCCAGGAGGCAGCCGAAGGCGACCGCGATCATGCCCTTGATCATCGATTCCCCGACCAAGCCAACGATGACGGAGAAGGCCAGGATCATCAGCGCGGTGATCTCGATCGGACCCATTTTCAGCGCTACCACCGCCAGCGGAGCCGAGACGGTGATCAGGATGAGGTCCGAGAACACGTCCCCGGAGACGGAGTAATAGAGCGAGTATTTCATCGCCTTGCCGCCAAGTCCCTTCTTCGCCATCGGGTGACCGTCGAGCGCGGTGGCCGCGCTTTCCGGCGTGCCGGGCGTATTGAGGAGAATGGCGGGGACCGCGCCGCCAACAGTACCGCCCTTGTTGACGGAGATCAGGAAGGCGATCGCCGTCAGCGTGTCGAGGGCATAGGTCAGCGGGATGGCGATGGCGAGCGCCATCAGGATGCTGAGACCGGGGATCGCGCCCACGATCTGCCCCACCAGAACGCCAAGGGCGATGTAGACAAGCGTGGAGACGGTAAAGACGTCCGTCATTCCGGCCAGGATGATACTCAGGTCAGGCATCGACGGCTCCAGTCAGGGTAAGGGGCGGCTCAGTATCTGTTCGAAAAACAGCCATGTTCCCACCGGCAGGCCAACGACCACGGTGGCAAGCCAGAGCGGCCGTCTTTCGCCGGTGATGAGGCAGATCAGAACCATCAGCGCGATGGCGACGGGCAGGTAGCCAAAGGCTCTGATGCCCACCATAGCCACCAGCGTTGCGCCGGCCACCGCCAGAAACAGCGCGAGCCTGGCAAGGCTCGGCACATCCGCATTCGTCTTGGTGAAGACCATCTGCATGAGGCCGAGCGCCGTCAGCAGCACGGCGGCGATCTGCGGAAAAAGCGCCGGGTTTGGATACACGAATATCCCCGGCACCGACCTGACGTTTTCGGGGATGCCCCAGAGGAGGAGGAAGACGCCGAACAGCGCGACGGCTCCCCCCAGGATACGATCAGCGGTCATGTCGTTCAGCCCGACGCTCTCACTCTGCAAACATCTGCTGATAGCGGGCAGCTTGTTTTTCCATCAGTGCGGTGAGCCCGTCGGAACCGAGATTGGCGGCCCGATTGTCGAAATTGGTCATCAGCTCCTGATACGCATCCGAGGCCATCGCCTCCTCGATCACGCCCTCGAAGCAGACCTGCAGATCTTCGGGCAGATCCTTCGGCATAACGAAGATCGTGTAGGCGGAGGCCGACAGGTCCATGCCGTATTCCTGGAGCGTCTTGACGTCGGGCGCGTAGGGCACGCGGCTGTCGGTGAGCGTTGCAAGCTGCACCATGTTGCCCGCGGCGATCTGCTGGATATGCTGGCTGCCCTGGATCGTCGCGTCCACATGGCCGCCAAGCGCCTTCTGCATCGCATCGGCCGAACCGTCACTCGGGATCGGCACGAACTCGACGCCGTAGAAATCGCCGATATCCCGGACCAGCCGCTCCAGATGGATGGCCGAGGTGGAAATCGTCGCCCGGCCGTTTTCGCGGGCATAATCGGCCAGTTCCTCCAGCGTGTCGTAGGGCTTGTCCTCGAGCGCCACGAGGCCGAACAGCACCTCCATGGCCGAGCCCGGATAGTAGAAATCGGTCCAGTCGTAATCGACGGCGTCGCTGGCGTAAGGATCGATCACGATCGGATTGGTGGCGCCGACGAGCAGCGTATAGCCGTCGGGCTTGGCCGTCTTGAGCACGGTGGTTGCCACCGCGCCGCCGGCGCCCGGACGATTGCTGACCGGAACCGTCCAGCCCTGCTGTTCCTCGATCACGGCGGCAAGCGTGCGTCCGATGGCGTCGGTTCCCCCGCCGGCGCCATAGGCCACGACGAATTCGACCGGCTTTTCGGGAAAGCCCTCCGGGCATTCAGCGGCAAACGCAAGCGCCGGCATGGCGACAACCATGCCAGCGGCGGCAAGCGCCCGGAAATTCCTTATTGCATAGGTCATGACATCCTCCCTTTGTCTCCCTAAACGACTGTCAGCGCCTGCGCTTCACCGCCGTTGAGAAGTAGCGTAGCGGGACAACCGGGCGGTTCTATCGCCCATCCAACCGATTTCACTGTCTGAAACGGTCACCACCCTTAATCCGCGACGAAATCGAACTGGAACGCCTCGCCGCGCGCGCTCAGGCGGCCTGCCGTCGGGCTCGGGAAATGGGTGGGCAACAGCAGCGCGCCGCTGTCCACCGCCTCGCAGAAGAGCTTGCGGCGCGATCGCGCCGCCATCGCCGGATCGTGACAGAACGGGGTTGACCAGTCAGGCTCGCAACATTGCAGCTTGTGGTGGGCCAGATCGCCGAGCACGATCGCCTCGAACCCCCGCGATTGCACGCGCACGCAATAATGGCCGGGGCTGTGGCCGAGCGTGGGCATGATCGAGACATGGTCATCCAGCCGGTATGCGCCGTCCACGAGCACAGCCTGCCCGGCCTCGGCGACCGGCAGGCAGTTGACCCGCCAAACGTCCTCGCGTTGCCGGGGCGGCACGATGCCGGAGCTGGAGACTTGCTCCCAATAGGCATACTCCCCCCTATCGAACAGATAGGTCGCGTTGGGGAAGGTCGGCACCCACCGGCCCTTCTCCAACCGGGTGTTCCAGCCGGTATGGTCGATATGCAGATGGGTGCAGAGAACATAGTCGACGTCCTCGAGCGTCAGGCCCAGTTCGTGAAAACGGTCGAGCCAGGGCTGCGTATCCCATGTCACCGCGTCGGGCATCTTGTCGGCGCCATTGCAGGTATCGACAAGGATGATCTTTGACGGCGTGCGGATCAGGAAGCTTTGAAAGGCAAGCGTGATGCGTCCCGTTTCCGGGTCGAACAGAAACGGTTCCATGCCGGCGGCGTGTCGGCGGATGGTTTCCGTATCGCTGCCGAGAAACAGATCCTCGGGCTTCATGCCGTATTTCTGATGCTCGAGGATGGCGGAGATGGTGACGTCGCCCAGACGGATATCGTTCATCGGATCCTCCCATTGCCCGGATGACCTGTTCTACCGCCTCCCGCACCGCCCAAGGCAAGCCGGCAGCAGGCGGCATTTCAGGCTGTGAAACGCCTGCCCTCGCCCGTTTTTAACCGGTCGCGCCGCGTTATTCTGTTTTAATATGGACCGAAACGATGTTTGCTCTGGCATCGAAAGGCCGAGGAGGAAACATGTATCTGTCGCTCACATCCTGGTCGTTCCCGGCGCTGACGCTGGAGGAGACCGCAGCCATTTCTCGCATCATCGGCATCGGCGCTCTCGACATCAGCACAAAGGGCCGGCCCGGCCTCGACAAGGCGCAACTGCTCGACGATCCGCACGCCGCCGCCGAGCGGGTCGCGGCGCTGCAGGTTAAGGTCCCCAATTTCTATCACCATTTCGGCGACAATCTTGCCGACCGCAACCTCGCCCTGCCCGGCACGATCGGCGCCAATGCGCGCGATCTGGAGAAGGTGCTGACATTTGCCGATGCAGCAGGAATTGCGACGATCTTCTTTCTGCCCGGCATCATCAATCCCGGCCAGTCGCGGTCCGAGGCGACGGCGGCGGCGGCGGAAAGCATCACGGCGCTGCTGGACGTCGCGAAGGATTTCAGCGCCGAGATATGCATCGAGCCGATCATCCGCTCGTTTGCGGAATCCCCGGCCATCGTTGAAGAGTTGGTCGATCGCACCGGTATCCGGCTTGCGCTCGACTATTCGCACTTCGTCTGCCTCGGATATACCCAGGAACAGATCGATCCGCTGTGCCGGTACGCCGCCCACATTCATCTACGCCAGGCAAGCATGGGCAAGCTGCAGGAACGCTTTGCCCGTGGCAGCATCAACTTTCCGGCGCTGTTCGGCACGATGAGGGACAGCGGCTATGACGGCGCGCTGGCGATCGAATACGTCCATCAGGATTTTCTGAACGCCAGCAGCGACGATGTGATGACCGAAACCGTGACCATGCGCGACTGCTTCAACGGCTGGGCTGCGGGTGGCGCGTGAAGAGGCTATGAGGATAACCGAAGAAGCCGACACCGTTTCCCGCCATCTGGAGCAGCGCCTGATTGCTTACTGGCACGATGTCGATTTCAACTGGGGCAAAAACGCCGCGGAGCATTATGCCCCGGATGCGCTGTTCATGAGCCAGACCGCCCGCTACGAAGGCCGCGACCAGATCCGGGAGTTCTACGCCTGGCGCAGGGAGCGCGGCGTGCGGGTTAACGTGCACCTTGTCGGCAATTTCTGGCTCAGGTCGCTCACAGAATCGAAAGCCGAGGCGGAGTGGATCTGCACGCTCTACGCCCATGACGGCGAAGCGCCCCAGGCCTCCGCACCGCCGATCGCCATCAGCCGCGTCGAGGATATCTATGTGCGGGCTGACAAAGGTCCATGGCTATGCCGGCGACGAAGCTGGCACAGCCTTTTCCGGGGTGGCGTTCCGACGACCGGACTGAGCCCCGACGACATGGCCCGCCGCGTCACCGGCAAGCGGTGAGGCTTTTCAATCAGCGCTGGATACCCAGCGCCTCGACATCGAGGTTCAGCGGGCCTGACAAATCCTCGATCGAATCATAGAGCAGTTCCAGGGCGTAATGCGGGTTGTGGACGAAGGCGCCGGCATCCGCGTTCACGAACTTCCAGTTATAGGCCGCCTTCAGCATGCGCGGCGTCCAGGATTTGTAGGTCTGCGGCTTTCCGTCGACCCTGTCCCCGCGTCCATCCCGGTCGGCATCGAGGAAGAAATAGGGATAGGAATGCTCGAACACGATCGGCGCGCCGGCCACCTTGACGCTGTAATCCTGAATGGTCTTGAGCAGCAGCGCCGCATTGGCCTCGATATCGGAGCGGATGCCCTTGGAGATATTGCCGCTGCCGTCATAGCTGATCCGTGAAATGCGGATCGCATCGGGCGCGCCGCTTTCATGACAGCTGAGACAGGTTTGCTCGGCCACGGTCAGCGTATGCGGATCGTGACAGGACGCGCAATCATTGATCGGGCGAGCGTGGAAGAACCGGCCGCTATAGGTTTTTCCGGGATATTCGAAGCCGCCCGCGCCGATGCTGCCGAGCCGCATCGCGCCGGCCAGCGCATAGTGGGGATTGACGAAATTGATGGTCGGGTCAGGCGTATCCGCGTCCTTTTCGCCGACGGCTTTGGTCACGCTGACGCCGGCCTCGCGGCCGATATGACAGGTCATGCAGGCGGCCTGGGCGCCCGGCGCCACCGGATGCTCGATGCCGCTCGGCAGGGTGATCGCGGCGATTTCCCCGAGGCCGGGGCTGTGACAGGTGTCGCAATCGACCACGCCGCCAACCGGCGTCGGCCCCTCAATGCCCGGCGCGCTGCCGTCCAGCCCATGGAAATCCCGGAAGCCGGCGCCGGAGTGACAGGCGGCGCAATTCGCGGGAATTTCGCCATCGCCGTCCCAGTGGGTAAAGGCTTCGGCGGAGGCATCGGCATGGGCGGACCGCGCCCAGGCCGAGATCAGCTCCTGCTGGGGAACCGGTATCTGATCGGGGCGGAACGGGCCGGACTGCGGCATAACGTAAAGCTCAAGCGCCTCAACCGCGTCGGAAGAATTCTCCTGCGCATTGGCAGTAGAAAAATTGACAATTGTCAATATCGCAGCAATCATGAACAGGGTTCTTGAGTTAACGCGACCAACTACCGATGACATATCTTTCCACCCCCGCTGAAAAACTTCAGTTTGAACGTGTGAGAATGCTAAACAATCTGTTCCATCCCGGCAAATCAAATGTCATGATGTTTGCGTTGTATTTGCATTCAAGTTCTTGAGGAGCGACGCGTTGGTCGGTCTTTTCGGCACCGGTCTGTCTTTGACCACCGGCTCAATATCACCGGATTATAACCGCATTGCAACGGCGCTGACCGTCGAGGCCGCGCTGACCCCGGCCCGTGGCGAGGAGCTGCGCGTTACCCCGCTCGTCGGCGTCGACGACATTGTGTCGCAGGGCCAGCCGGTGCTCGGACTGCGCAACGCGCCGGACATTCAGATGGTGGCGCCGATGGCCGCCCGCATTGCCGCGATCGACCTGGAACCGGGCCGGCGGCTGACCCGGCTTTTGCTGTTTGCCGAGGACACCGGCGCGCGCTTTGCCCATGACGTTGGAGACGCCGACCGGGATGCCGCCAGCCTGCGCTCGCTGCTCAAGGCATCCGGGCTCTGGCGCCGCATCCTGAGCCGCCCGTTCGGCCGCATGCCGGGGGCGGACGAGATGCCGTCGGCGATCATCGTCATGGCAGCCGACAGCAGGCCTGGCGCGCCCTCCCCCGTCCACGCCTTGAAAGGCCGCGAGGAGGCGCTTGCCCGCGGGCTTTCAGCGCTCGGGCGTCTTTGCGGCGAGCGGCTTTTCTTCTGCGAGGCGGCGCGGATCGAGGCCGATCTGCCGCCCGCCGTGCGGCGCGTCAGGGTCGGCACACTGCACCCGCTTGGCCTTGCCGGCCTGCAGGTGCACCGGCTTGCGCCCGCTTCGCTGGACCAAAGGGTGTGGGATATCCATGCAGAGGATGTCGCCGATATCGGCGAGTTGATCGAGACCGGCATGGTGCCGGAAACGCGGCTGGTCTCCGTCACCGGCCCCGCGCTCACCGAGCAGCGCCTGGTGCGCTGTCAGCCGGGCGCGGATATGCGCGGTCTCTGTCTCGGCTTCGTGCGGCCGGGACCGCACCGCATCATGGCGGGATCCCATATCGACGGCCATCCGGGCCACTGGCTCGGGCCCCGCGACCGGCAGGTAACCGTGCTCGGCGATGATGGCGGACATCGCCGGAACCACTGGTTCTCGGCGGCGCTGACGAGAGCCGCGCGGCCGCTGCCGATCATCCCGACGGCAGCGCTCGAACAGGCGCTCGGCGGCGACATCCCGGCCGTGGCGCTGATCCGCGCGCTTTCCGCCGGCGATCAGGAAACCGCCACCCGCCTCGGCGCGCTTTCGCTGGTGGAGGAGGATCTGGCGCTCGCCGATTACGTGACGGCGGCCGAGCCGTGCCTTGCCGCCCAGCTTCGCGTGATGCTGGACCGGATCGAGCAGGAGGAGGTCGCAACATGATTCGTGGTTCGACCCATGGCCCGACGCGGGGAATGTGGGACCGCGAGATGGTGGCGCTTCTGCTGCTGGCGGCAGCGATGCCGATCGCCCTTGCCTGGCTCTGGTATGGCGGCATGGAAGCTGCGCTGCGACTGGTTCTGGCGCTCGTCATCTCCGGGCTGTGGCATCTCATCTTCATGCTGGCACGCGCCCAGCCTCCCTCCTTCGCCGGCGCGCTGACGGCGCTTGCCGTTGCCGTTCTGGCCCCGGAGGAGCTCGGCTTCCTGCCCTTCCTGCTCGGCATCAGCTTCGGTTCGGTGATGGCGGAACTGGTGTTCGGCGGCTGGGGGCGCAATATCCTGAACCCGGCGACCGTGACGCTCGCCTTTCTCGGCTTCGGCTTCGTCACCGCGCCCTGGCCGGATATCGCCCTGCCGGTCGCCTGGGCGGCGATCCCGGCGGCCGTCATCGGCATGTTCGTCGGGGTGATGCCGGCCCGGGTCATTCTTGGCGCGGTGGTGGTGCTCGCCGCCGGCCTCGTTTCCGGCATGCCGCTGCAGCCGGTGCTGCCGGCCTTCGGGCTGGCGCTGGTGCTGCTGGTGGCCGATCCGGTGGCAAGCGCCTCGACGCGGCTCGGCGGCTGGCTGAATGGCGGGATTTACGCCGCGCTCGTCATCATGTTCACGCTTAACTGGGAGGGCGCGCCGCCGGTGCGGGTGGCGGTGTCGGCAGCACTTCTCACCTCGCTTCTCGCTCCGCTTCTGGATGAAGCGGCGATCGCCCTCTGGCATGCCCGCAGGAGAAAACGTCATGGCTGACCTGAACCCGATTTCGGCATGGCGCCGTTTTCTGGCCCTGCCCAATGAGAACCGCTTCAAGACTGTGGCGATCGCCTTCATCGTGTCGGCCGTCTGCGCGCTTTTGGTGAGCGGCGCGACCGTGGTTCTACGCCCGATCCAGGCGGCGAACCGCGCGGCCGAGCAGCAGGCGCGGCTGGAGGCGCTGGTGGCGGGCATTCCCGGCATGACGCAGCTTCTGGAGCAATCCGGCGGCGCGCTTTCGACCGTCGTCATCAACCTGCCCAAGGGGCGGGCTTCCGACGACATCACGCCCGCAACCCTTTCCGCCGCGCTCGACAACGCCGCCAACTGGAAGACGCTCACGCCGGGCGAGGATACCGCCGGCATAGGCCGCCGCCCGGATTTCGTGCAGATCTACCTGCTGCGCAACGATGCCGGCGATATCGAACTCGCGCTCCTGCCGATCAGCGGCGCGGGCTATATCGGCCCGATCAACGGCATTCTGGCGCTGAACGGCGACATGAACACCATCGCTGGCCTTGCGATCACCGACCAGGTCGAGACCCCCGGCCTTGGCGGGCGGATCGAGGAGCCCGCCTTCCTCGCCCAGTTCGCCGGCACGGAAATTGCCGACCCCTCCGGCAATATCCGCTTCGCCGTCGCCCACGGCAAGGCCGGCAATGCCTATGAAGTCGACGGCATTACCGGTGCCACCCGGACCTCGAACGCGCTGACCAGAACGATCCGCTTCTGGCTCGGTCCGGATGGCTACGGCCCGCTGATCGCGGCGATCAAACGCGGGGAGTTCTGATATGGCCAAGCCCATCGGCCTGTGGACGACGCTGACGGAGCCGCTGATCCGACAGAACCCGGTGACGCTGCAGATCCTCGGCATCTGCTCGGCGCTGGCGGTGACCACATCGGTGGCCACCGCCGTCACCATGTCGGCCTCGCTGACGGTCGTGATCGTGCTGTCGGCCCTGTTGGTGAGCCTGATCCGCCGCCACATTCCCGATTCGATCCGGCTGATCGTTCAGATCGTGATCGTCGCCTCGCTGGTAATCGTCATCGACCAGTTCCTGCAGGCCTATTTCTTCGACATCAGCAAGCGGCTTTCGGTGTTCGTCAGCCTGATCACCACGAACTGCCTGGTGCTGGGGCGCACCGAATCCTTTTCGCGCAACAACCCGCCGCTGCCCTCGATGGTCGACGCGCTCGGCAACGGTCTCGGCTATTCGCTGGTGCTGATCGTCATCGGATCGCTGCGTGAACTGTTCGGCACCGGCAAGCTGCTAGGCTACCAACTCTTCGCCACGACCGATCAGGGCGGCTGGTTCGAGCCGCTGAACCTGATGCTGCTTGCGCCTAGCGCCTTCTTCCTGATCGGCGGGCTCGTCTGGGCGATCCGCTCCGTGCTGCCGGAACAGGTTGAAGCCGCCGAGTTCACGCCGCCGGACACAGAGGAGGCAGGCTGATGAGCGAGCTTGCAGGCCTTTTCCTCGGGGCGGCCTTCGTCGAGAATATGGCGCTGACGCTGTTTCTCGGGCTCTGCACCTTTCTGGCGCTGTCACGCCGCACCGGCTCCGCCCTCGGCCTCGGCATAGCGGTGGTGGCGGTGATGGGCGTCACGATGCCGCTCAACAACCTGATCTACAATGCGCTGCTGCGACCGGGCGCATGGGCCTGGGCCGGCATGCCGGATACCGATCTTTCCTATCTCAAGCTGATCGCCTTCATTGGCGTGATCGCGGCCGTGGTGCAACTCGTCGAAATGGTGCTCGACCGGTTCTTTCCGGCAATCCATGCCTCGTTCGGCGTGTTCCTGCCGCTGCTGACGGTGAACTGCGCCATCCTCGCCGGCAGCCTGTTCATGGTCGAGCGCGACTACAATCTGGCGGAATCGACCGTGTTCGGTCTCGGCGCGGGCTTCGGCTTCGGGGTTGCCGTGGTCATGCTCGCCGCGATCCGCACCCGGCTCGCCTATGCCGACCTTCCGAACGGCCTGCGCGGGCTCGGCATCGCCTTCACCATTGCCGGCATGATGTCGCTCGGCTTTTCGGCCTTTGCGCAGATGGTGTCGCCATGAACGAGATCATCCTTGCCGCCGTCATCGTCATTGCGCTTGTGGTCATTCTGACGCTCGCGCTGCTGGTGACCCGTACGCGTTTGATCCCGGCGGAAAAGATCGTGATCAGCGTGAACGGCGCGATGTCGCTCGAGGCCCAGCGCGGCGAGCGGCTGCTTGGCGTGCTGCACCGTTCGGGCATCGGCATTCCTGCCGCCTGCGGCGGTTCCGGCACATGCGGGCTCTGCCGCGTCCATGTGGAGGGCGAAGGCGCGGGCGAACCGCAGGCGACCGAACGCGGCGTGCTGTCGGCCGCGGAACGCCGCTCCCATATGCGCCTTGCCTGCCAGACCGCGCTGCGCGGACCCTGCGCCGTTACAGTGCCGCAGGATTTCGTCGGCGCGACCGGCTTCACTTGTACCGTGGTGTCCAACACCATGAAGGCGCCGCTGATCCGCGAGCTTGTGCTCAAGCTTCCCGAGGGCCAGCCCTTCGATTATCGCGCCGGCGGTTTCATGCAGCTCACCGCGCCGCCCTACCGGCTGGATTTCCACGATATCGAAATCGACGAGGCCTTCACCGATTCCTGGCGCATTGCCGGCTGGCCGGAAATGAAGGGAACCTCCGACAGCCCGGTCACCCGCGCCTATTCGATCGCCAACCGCCCGAGCGACGCAGCCGAAGGCCGGGCCGTGTTCAACATCCGCCTCGCCGCCCCGCCGCCGGGTCGCGAGCAGGAGATACCGCCGGGCATTGTCTCGTCCTATCTGTTCGCGCTGAAGCCGGGCGATGAGGTGCAGGCTTCCGGCCCGTTCGGCGAATTCCATGTTCAGCCGACCGAGCGCGAAATGGTGTTCATCGGCGGCGGCGTCGGCATGGCGCCGTTGCGCGCGATGATCCACGAGCAGATCGGCAAGGGCACGACGCGGAAGATGCGCTATTTCTACGGCGCCCGCTCGCTCGCCGACCTGTTCTATGTCGAGGAGTTTGACGCGATTGCCGCCGAACATCCGAACTTCTCCTGGACACCGGCGCTCTCCGATCCCGCGCCGGGCGACCGCTGGACGGGTGCCACCGGCTTCATCCACGACAATGTCCGCGCCGCGATGCAAAACCACCCCGCGCCGGAGGACTGCGAATATTATCTCTGCGGCCCGCCGGTGATGATTTCGGCGGTGCTGGCGACGCTGGCGCGCCTCGGCGTCGAGCCGCATTCCATCTTCAACGACGATTTCGGAGTCTGAGCCATGACCGCACATCTGACCCGCCGTCATCTTCTCGCCGCCGCCGGCGCTGCCGGTTGCGCCCTCGCCGCGCCCGGCCTGCTGCGCGCGGCGCCTGCGGCGCGGCATATCACCGGCACGGCCTTCGCCTCCGACTGGAGCGTGACGTTGGCTGATACCGCCGATGCGAGCCGTCTCAAACCGCGCTTCGATCGGCTGCTTTCCGGCATCGACCGGATGATGTCGCCCTGGCGCGCCGATAGCGAGATCACCGGCTTCAACACGGGCCGGCGCGAAGCCGCACGAATTTCGGCCGAGACAGCGTTCACGGCGGAGGCCGCGCTCGCCGTGGCAGCGGCAAGCGACGGCTGGTTCGATCCGACCATCGGCCCGCTCGTCGCCCGCTACGGATTCGGCCCGATTGAAGGCGCCGCCGGCCCGGAGAATGAAGACGCGCCGCGCTGGCGCGCGCTCGCCGTCGAAGGCGACAGGCTGGTCAAGCGCGATCCGACCCTCACCATGGACCTCTGCGGCATCGCCAAGGGCCGGGCACTGGATCTCATGGCGCTGGAGCTGCGAGAAGCCGGCCATGAGGAGTTCCTGATTGCGATCAGCGGCGAACTCTTGTCCAGCGGCCGCCACCCCGAGGGCCGGCCATGGCAGGTGGCGGTGGAAGACCCGCGCCTTGAAGCCGATGGAGCCTTCGCCGTGCTGGGGCTCGACAATGCCGCTATCGCCACCTCCGGCTTGAGAGCCCAGAGCTACGACCTTGGCGATACGCGCTACAGCCACATCATCGACCCCTACAGCGCCCGCCCGGTCGAAGGCGCAATCGCTTCCGTCTCGGTGATCGCCCCGGACGCGATGACCGCCGATGGCTGGGCGACGGCGCTGACGGCGGCGGGCGCCGAAGGCCCGGCGCTGGCGAAAAGCCGCGGCATCGCCGCATTGTTCCTGTTCCATGACGGGGCCGGTCTCAGAAACGAAACCGTGAACGGTTTCGATCGTTTCCTGTTATGATGCAGACGAGGAGACAATGATGGAAATCGTTCTGGCAATCGGCATTTTCGCGCTGGTGGCGGCCGGTCTTGGGCTCGGCCTGATGCTTGGTCGCGGCCCGCTGAAGGGTTCGTGCGGCGGCATGGCCTGCCTCAAGGACGTCGCCTGCGAGGGCTGCCCGCACCGGGCGGAGAAGGAGGCGCGATGACCGACACCATCGAAGACATCACTCGCGCCGACGCGCTGACGGTGACGCCGGACATGGCGATCCGGCGCGCGGTGGCGCTTCTGGTGGAAAACAGGGCCGCCGGCGCGCCCGTGGTCGATGACACCGGCACGCTTTGCGGCCTTCTGACCCAGAAAGACTGTTTCCGCCCGACCCTGCAGGCGAGCTACTATCAGGAATGGAAAGGCACGGTCGGCGACTACATGACAACCACGCTGGTGACCCTGCCGGCCAGCGCCGACCTGATGACGGCCGCCGAAGCCTTCCTCGAACACCCCCATCGCATCTTCCCCGTCGTCGACGGCGACCGCCTCATCGGCCTCATCCGCCGCTCGGACGTGCTGGCGGCGCTGGTGCGGCTGAGCAACTGAGGCGTTTGGCGGACGGTCCGATCCTGCATGCAATCACGGCACCGCCCTCTTGAGGGTCGACATTCGGCTGGCGTTCCGCGATATCATGCGCGCGTGAGCCGCGGACCGCGGCAAGTGCAGGACCTTCCCCATGAAAGACTATTTCATCGGCATCGACGCCGGTTCATCCCTCCTCAAATGCGCAGTCTTCGACCGTTCCGGGCGGCAATTGAGCGAGGCCAGCGAGCGCACGCCGATTGACCGGCCGAAGCCCGGTTTCAGCGAGCTCGACCCTGCGCGCTCCTGGCAGGCAGCGAAGACGGTGGTCGCCGAGGCGGTGCGGGCAAGCGGGATTGCTCCGGACAAATTTGGCGGCATAGGGCTTTCCGCCGCCATGGTCGGGGCCTGGGTGGTCGATGCCGACGGAGATGCTCTCAGGCCTGGCATCATCTGGGAGGACAGCCGCAGCCAGCCGATCATCGACGAGATGATGGCAAGGGACCCCGAGGTGATGCGCCGGATTTTCGACAGCTCCGGCTCGGTCATGCAGCAGGGCTGCACGCTTCCGGTGCTGGCCTGGCTCGCCCGGCATGAGACCGAGGTGCTGAAGCGCGCAGCCCATGTGTTCGGCTACAAGGATTTCCTGCGCATGAAGCTGACCGGGCTTGCCGCCACCGATCGGGTGGAAGCCTCCGTCAGCCCCGGCGACGCCAGGGCCCGCACCCACAGCGACGCGATGATTGCGCTATTCGGGCTCGACGACTGGCGGCATCTTCTACCTGAGGTGCGCGATTCGGAGACCGTACATGGCGGGCTGCTCGCCGATGTCGCCGCCGAGCTCGGCCTGCCCGCCGGCCTGCCGGTCGCGATTGGCGCGGGGGACGTGGCGGCGACGGTCATCGGCGCGGGCGGGCTGTTGCCCGGCTCCGTCACCGCGGTGCTCGGCACCACCGGCATGGTCGGCCGCTGCCTCGACGCGCCGCTGTTCGAACCGCGCGACATGGGTCTGCTGTTCACCCTGCCAGGCCACTGCTGGTATCGTTCCATGGTCAATGTGGCGGGCACGCTCAATCTCGACTGGGCGATCGATTCGCTCGCCCCGGACCTCCGCGCCCGCCCCAATTGCTACGCCGTCATCAACGACATGGTCGGCGCGGTGGAGAAGGGCGCGGAGGGCGTGACCTACCTGCCTTATCTCAGCGAAAGCGGCATCATTGCGCCCGTTGTGGACCCGACTGCCCGCGCCGGATTTTCGGGCCTGACGCCCCGCCATGGCCGGCCGGCGCTGTTTCGCGCGGTATTCGAGGGCGTCGCCTTCGCCTTCGCCGATCTGTTCGCGGTGCTGGGCGCGCCGGAAGGGCGGATCGTGCTCACCGGCGGGGGCGCGCAGAGCCCGCTCTGGTGCCAGATGATCGCCGACGTCACCGAGCGCGAGCTGTTCGTACCCGACGGCACCCAGTTCGGCGCGCGGGGCGCGGCACTGCTGGCGGCGACGGCCACCGGCGTTTTCCCCGATATCCGCACGGCCTCCGCCGCGATGGCCGGCGAAGGGCGGCGCTACTCGCCGGATGCCGCCTCGACTGCTGCCTACGCGCCCGCGTTGAAACGCTACCGCCGGCAGCGCGACGCCGCGCTCCGCAAGACGAACTGAGCGAAGCCGCACTTTTCCGCTTGCCTTTTCCAAACTGGTATATACCATTACATCCATGGTATAGACCGCAAGGATAAGTCGTGACCGGAGAAGACGCCCCGCAATATCTGCAGATCGCCGACAGCCTGGCGGCGGAGATCGTCGCCGGCCGGCTGAAGGCAGGCCAGAAGATCGCCTCCGAACGCGCCATCGCCGAGGATATGGGCGTCAGCCGCATGACCGCGCGCCATGCGATCCGCGTGTTGACGGAGCGCGGTCTGGTCGAGGCCCGCGCCGGCCAGGGCACCTTTGTCGGCGCGCGCGTGATCGAGCAGAAGCTCAATTCGCTGACCGGCTTCACCGAGCAGATGGCGCTGCTGGGTCGCAAGAGCTCCTCCATCATCGTGACCTGCGACAGGCGCGCGGCGGATGCCGAATGCCAGCGCGCGATGAAGCTCGCCCCCGGCGAACAAGTCTACCGGCTCGAGCGTATCCGCCTTGCTGACAATGCGCCGGTCGCGCGCGAAACCACCGAGGTTCTGGTCTCGGCCGCCCCCGGCCTGCTGGATCTCGCCGATTTCGGCCGCGAATCGCTGTACCGCACACTGACGGAACACTTCGGCGTGCGGCCGACCACCGCCAGCCAGACTCTTGCCGCCGGCATTGCCGACGAGACCAATGCCCGCATTCTCTCGCTTAGCCCCGGCGACCCCGTTTTGAAACTCACCCGCCTGACCTTCGATGATCGCGGCGCGCCGTTCGAATATGTCCGATCGGTCTATCGCGGCGATGCCTTCGTCATGAAGGTCAACCTCACCGTTTCCGAAGAGAATGCCCCATGACGACTGCTTCCGACCGCTACCTTGCCGAGCTCATTGACCGGCTCCAGACGATCCGCACGACGCTTTCCGCGCCGATGGAGGAGGCCGTCGCGGCGATCGTCGAAGCGGCCCGCACCGATCACCGCCTGTTCGTGTTCGGCACCGGCCACTCCCACATGCTGGCGGAAGAAGTGCACTACCGCGCAGGCGGACTTGCCATTACCGTGCCGATCCTGGCCGGCCCGACCATGCTGCATGAAGGAGCTGTCGCCGGCACCCAGTATGAGCGCACCGAGGGCATCGCCCGCGCGGTGTTCGAGCGCTACACCATCGGCGCGGGCGACGTGCTGTTCGTCATCTCCAATTCCGGCGTCAACGCGGCCCCTCTGGAGGCCGCCCGCGTTGGGCGCGAGCGCGGGGCGAAGATCATCGCGATCACCTCGAAATCCTACTCCACGGCGGCCGCCAAGGGTGGCGACAGGCTGATGGACCTCGCTGACATCGTGCTCGACAACAACGCCCCGCCCGGCGATGCCGTGCTCGATGTGCCGGGCAGCGAGCTCAAGGTCGCGCCGGTCTCGACCGCCATCGGCGTCGCGATCATCAACGCCATCCTGGCCGAGGTCGCGACCCGGCTTGCCGGCGATGGCGAAGCGCCAATCTATCTCAGCGCCAACATGCCGGGCGCCGGCGATATCAACCGGAAGCTGGTGGAACGCTTCCGGCCGCGCAATCCGCATCTTTGAACTGCCAACCGAAAACAAAGGGGATCTGACATGAGAAGACTTGCATCGCTTACCCTCGCCTCCGCGCTGATCAGCTCGGCGGCCTATGCCGCGCCAGTGGAGCTCACCATCTGGCACATGGAGCAGCCGCCGCACCGCGTCGAGCGCATCCAGCAGATGCTCGACGCCTTCAACGAGAGCCATCCCGACATCACCGTAAGCCAGGAGCCGCAGAGCTGGGGCGAGGTCTATGCCAAGGCCCCCGCCGCCGTTGCCGCCGGCGCAGGTCCGGACATGATGTTCGCCATTCCCGACTTCACGCCGATCCTGAAGGATCTCGGCGCGGTCCAGTCGGTCGCCGATTTCGTCAAAACGCTCGACAACGAGCATCATTTCGTGCCGGCGACACTTGAACCCTATACCTATGATGACGGCGTCTGGGCCGTGCCGCTCTACAACATGTCGATGAACATGTGGTACCGCAAAAGCGATTTCGAGGCGGCCGGCATTTCCGTTCCCGAGACTTGGGACGAGTGGCTGAAGGCAAGCGAAAACCTCGCAAGCAGCGAGATGTACGGCATCGGCGTTCCGGCCAACAAGCAGCTTTACACCGACCAGACGATCTATTCCGTGATGGCCAATGGCGGCGCGAGCGAGCTTTACAATGAAGACGGCACGCTGCGTTTCGACAATCCGGAAACCGTCGCCGCCTATGACTTCTACTCGAAGCTCGTGGCGCTTTCCCCGCCGGACGTCAATTCCTGGACCTGGGGCGAGGCAGAGGCCTGCTTCACCTCGAAAAGCTGCGGCATGATCATGCAGTTCTCGGTGATCTCCACCTATGACACCCAGGGCGGCGGCGCGCCGGAAGATCTCGGCATTGCCGCTATCCCCGCCAAGGAAGCCGGTGACGAGCACTACACCATCGCCTATCCGAACGCCGTGATGCTGCTGACCGACGACGAAGCCAAGACCGAGGCCTTCGAAACCTTCATTTCCTGGCTGTTGGAGCCGGAAAACTACGGCAAGTTCCTCAACATGGAACCGGGCCTGTTCATGCCGGTGACGGCAGACGGCGCGGAAGCTGAAAGCTTCTGGAGCGATCCGATGGTCGAGAAGTACAAGCCGCAGATCGAAACCGCGATCGCCAATTCCAAAAACGGCAAGCTGTTCGGCTTCACCTCCGGCCGCATCTTCCCGTCGATCGCCGCGATCTCGGCCCAGAACCTCCTGGCCGCGACCGTTCAGGATGTCACGGTCTCGGGCGAAAGCGCGGCTGACGCCGTCGCCGCCGGCCAAAAGGCCATGGAAGAAGCCGCCGAGTAATCTCGGCTCCGGGGCGCTTTTGCGAAAGCGCCCTTTATCCGCGAAAGGATCAGGAGACCGCCCCATGCAAACGTCCAGGCTGCTGGCATTCGCCTTCGTCGCCCCGGCCATGCTGGTGCTGCTCCTGATCCTCGGCTGGCCGCTGCTCTCGGCCGTCATTCTCAGCTTTCAGGATGTCCGCTATGTCGGAACCGAGCCGCACTGGGTCGGTTTCGAAAACTACGTCAAGATGCTGTCCGGCTCCAAGCTCTGGTCCTCGATCGGGCTTTCGCTGATCTGGGTCGTGGCCAACGCCGTGCTGCAGACGGTGATGGCGCTTGCCGCCGCCCTTGCCCTCAACGAGCAGTTTCGCGGGGCGAAGATCGCGCGCACATGGATCATCCTGACCTGGATCGTGCCCACGGTTGTTGTGGTGATGATCTGGCGCTGGCTGTTTTCGACATCGGGCGGCATGATCAATCCGCTGCTGATCCAGTTGGGTATCATCGATCGCCCGATCGGCTTTTTCGCGAGCCCGGCAGGCGCCTTCGCCACCCTCGTCTTCATCAATTCCTGGCGCTGGTTTCCGTTCATAACGCTGATGCTGCTTGCCGGCATGACGCGCATTCCGGGCGATCTCTACGAGGCGGCCCGCATTGACGGCGCGAACGCATGGAAGCGATTCACCCGCATCACCTGGCCGTTGCTGAAGCCGACGCTGGGCGTGCTCGCCGTCATCGGGACGCTGCTTTCCTTCAACGTGTTCGACATCATCTGGCTCTTGACCGCCGGCGGCCCGGCCGACGGCACCCGCACCATGCCGGTGCTGATCTACGAGACCGCCTTCAAGGGCTATCGCCTGAGCGAGGCGGCGACCGTTTCGGTGATCGCCACCATTCTTCTGCTCGCCTTCGCGCTTTTGACGGCGCGGGCGCTCGACCGGGAGGAGAGCTGATCATGAAGCGTTCGCTCACCGTCAACATATTGCTGGCGCTCACCCTTCTGGCGCTTGTCATTCTGGTGGCGCTGCCGTTCTGGTGGGTGGTGTCCGGCTCGTTCAAGCTGCCGCAGGAAATCATCGCGCGAAAGCCGACCTTCTTTCCGCACTCCTTCACGCTGCAGCATTATGTGAAGCTGCTCGCGAATTCCGCCTACACCACCTATGTCGGCAACAGCCTGATCGTGGCGACGTTTTCCACGCTGATCACGCTGGCGCTGGCCGTGCCCGCCGCGTTCGCCTTCTTCCGGCTGCGCTTTCCAGGCCGACGGACGCTGTTCCGCATCATCCTGCTCGCCTACGCCTTTCCGAGCATCGTGGTGCTGATCCCGCTGTTCGGCATGTTCACCAAACTCGGCATCATCGACACGCTGCCAGCACTTGTGGTCGTCAACGTCGCCTTCGCGCTGCCGTTCTCGATCTGGATGCTGCGTTCCTTCTTTGCCGGCGTGCCGAAGGAGATCGAGGAGGCAGCCGTGATGGACGGCGCGCCGCCAACGGTGATCCTGCGCCGGGTGATGCTGCCGCTGATCGCGCCGGGCATGGCAAGCGTCGCCATCTTCGCCTTCATCACCTCATGGACCGAATATGTGTTCGCCTCGGTTCTCATCATCTCCGACGCCAAGCGCACCGTGCCGGTCGGCTTTGCCGGCATTATCGGCCAGTACCAGATCGACTGGGGCCTGCTTCTGGCCGGCGTCGTTCTGGCGGTTGCGCCGGTCGTCATTCTGTTCGCCTTCATCGGGCGCTGGTTCGTCAGCGGCCTGACCGAAGGCGCGGTCAAATAGGATAGCTTCGATGGCAGAACTCTCGCTCCGCAATGTCCGCAAGTCGTTTTCCGGCACCGAAGTCATCCACGACGTCAATCTCGACGTGGAAAGCGGCGCCTTCGTCGTCTTCGTCGGCCCGTCCGGCTGCGGAAAGTCGACGCTGCTGCGCATGATTGCCGGCCTTGAGGAGGTGACGGCGGGGTCGATATCGATCGATGGCCGCGATGTCACCAACACCGACCCCGCCAAACGCGGCATAGCGATGGTGTTCCAGTCCTATGCGCTCTACCCGCACATGACGGTGGAGGAGAATATCGGCTTTCCGTTGGAAATGGCCGGCATCAGCAAGGAAGAACGCAAGGCGGAAGTGCAGAAGGCCGCCGATATCCTGCATCTCGGGCCTTATCTCGACCGCAAGCCGAAGGCGCTTTCCGGCGGACAGCGCCAGCGCGTCGCCATCGGCCGCGCCATCGTGCGCAATCCGAAGATCTTCCTGTTCGATGAGCCGCTCTCCAATCTCGACGCGGAACTGCGCGTGCGCATGCGCCTGGAAATCGCCCGGCTGCACGAGGAAATCGGTGCGACCATGGTCTATGTCACCCATGATCAGGTGGAGGCGATGACGCTTGCCACCAAGATCGTGGTGCTGCGCGACGGCAATATCGAACAGGTCGGCGCGCCGATCGAACTCTACAACGACCCCGACAATATGTTCGTCGCCGGCTTCATCGGCTCGCCGAAAATGAATTTCATACCTGCGCGTGTGACGGGACACAGCGACAATGGCGCTGTCCTCCTCACCATCCCCGAACTCGACCTTGAGGGGCTTCAGGTCTTGCCGCGCGACACCGCCGCGACGCTCTCCGGCGACATCGTGGTCGGCGTGCGGCCGGACTGTTTCTCCGCCGAAGGCGCGGCAACACCCGTGAACCTTGTCTGCGAAGTCACCGAACGCCTTGGCAATGTCACCTACATGCACGCCAGAAGCACCGACGTCGAAGGCATCGTCGCCGAACTGCGCGGCCAGCCCGAGATCCGCGCCGGCGAGACCGTTTCTCTCTCTCTCGACGCGGAACGCCTGATGCTGTTCTCGAAGGACGGACGCAGGCTGTAGCGACACGCTCGACGTTCGGTCCTGTCAAACCTGATGTTCCGCAAAGCAGCGCAAAAGGCTTCAGACCGTGGCGACAGCCAAGTCGCCGAAGGCGATCAGAGAGATAACTGCCACTAGAACTACCGCTAGGCGGTGTGGACGGATTGCCGCAGTTTGAAGAAATGGGATTCCCCGGCTGA
>NZ_JBAKFQ010000011.1:0-135172 GCF_053484255.1 Martelella sp. FLE1502 | reverse complement strand
CTGGAACTACTTCAAATCAACAGCATGCGTTGCAGACTAATCGCCCGATGCTCTAGAAGGTGGCCGGAATGCGTTCACACATACATGCGCGCGGCGCGATTGGCGGCTGCCTTGCGCAGCTCGGCCATCGGGTCTTCGGAGAGCGGGGCCATATGGGCGCGATTGATTTCGTGGCGCGATAGCCCGATATCCTTCAGCAGCGCATCGTCCATCTCGGCCATACGGTTTACGGCCAGTCGGTTTTTCGCAAAGCGACGCGCAGCGCCGGCAAAGGCGCTGATGCCAGACCAGAGTGAGTGCATGATGCCGATCCGACTTGCGGATGTCCTTTCAATCAACGACATTGTCGCCTCCTTGGTGTGCGCCGAAGCTCCTGGGCTTTGCGCGGCTTGCGGGCGGAAGCCGCATGGCTTCCTTTCAAAGCGAACAAACGCTATTCTCCCCCAGACAGCCACCCGTTTCTTGCCGGTGGCGCTGAGCCGCTGCTCGCTTCGTCGTGTTACAAAGTGACGATTTCTTATTGATCAGTCCAACGAATGTTTCTAATATCACTCATCATAGAACTTGATGGGTGTGAATATGGTAGCGCCACTGGATATCGATCAGCTGCAGACCTTCGTCGCGATCGTGGATTACGGTTCGTTCACGCGGGCCGCCGAACACGTGTTCAAGACGCAATCGGCCGTCTCTATGCAGATGCGCCGACTGGAGGAACGGATCGGCAAGCAGCTCTTCACCAAGGACGGGCGCGGTGTGAGGCTCACGGACGAGGGCGACAAGCTTCTGAACTACGCCCGCCGGATCATCCGTCTCAACAATGAGGCGATCACCGCCTTTGACGAAAACCGGCTTCAGGGCTCGCTCAGGATCGGCACGCCGGATGATTACGCCGACCGCTACATGCCGGATATCATCAACCGGTTCGCCAGAAGCCATCCCAATGTCGAACTCTATATCGTGTGCGAGGACTCCGTCGATCTGGCCGAACGGCTGAAGCAGGGCGAACTGGATCTGGCGCTGGTGACGCATAATGCGCGCACCCGCCAGTCGGAGGTGGTGCGCACCGAGGCGCTGTGCTGGGTGGCATCGGCAAACCATCCCCTGCCGGTTGACCGGCCGGTGCCGCTCGCCGTCGGGCGGCGCGATTGCTGCTGGCGCGATCTGGCGGTCAAGGCGCTGGATGGGGTGGGGCGCGAATATCGGATTCTGTTTACAAGCTGGTCGGCAACCGTGCTGGCCTCGGCGGTTCTGGCCGGCATGGCGGTCTCGGTGCTGCCGGAATCGGCGGTGAGGAACGGCATGCGGGTGTTGACGCCGGCGGATGGCTTTCCCACGCTGGAGCCGGTCCAGATCGGCCTGATGAAGCGGCCGGGCGCCCCGGCGTCACTCACAACGGCGCTCTCCAACCACATCATCGCCTCGCTCGACAATATCAGCCAGGCGGAAATAATGCCGGATATGGAGCCGGAAAGAGCTCACCAGCGCCTGGCGCGTTCCAAGCCCGGCCAGATGCTCGCGAGCTGGTGAGAGGCCTTATACGATCCGCTTGAGGTTCTGCTGCACTTTCAAAAGGGCGGGCAGGTAGGTTTCGATCAGGCTTTCGGCGGGCGCACGGGTCGCCGCCATGCCGGTATTGAGGGCCGCGACGGTGCGCCCGCGTCCGTCGAGGACGGGCACGGCGATGGCGCGCAGGCCGGTCTCCACCTCCTCGTCGATCAGGCAGTAGCCGTTGTGGTGCACCGCTCTGACGCTTGCCATGATATCATCCGGATCGGTCAGGCTTTTGGGCGTGCGCGGGGTCAGGTCGGCGCGCGTGATCAGGGCGCGGGCCTCGGCTTCGGGGAGCGAGGCAAGCAGCACCCGGCCCATGGATGTGGCATGGGCGGGAAGGCGCGAGCCCGGCATCAGCCCGATCGACATCACCCGGCGCTGGGCGGCGCGGGCGATGTAGACGATCTCGGTTTCATCGAGGATCGCCACCGAGCAGGACTGGCCGATCTGCTCCGAAAGCTGGTCGAGCCAGGGCTGGACCCGTTGCGGCAGCGGTAGCGCGTTAAGCGCGCTCATGCCGAGGCGCAGGGCCTGCGGCGTCAGCGCGAAATACTTGCCGTCATAGCTGGCATAGCCCTCGGCATGGAGCGTCAGCAGGCAGCGCCGCGCGGTGGCGCGGTCATAGCCGGTCGCCGCCGCCACCTCGGCGATCGAGAGCCTGGGCGTTGACGCCCCGAAGCAGGTGATGACGCGCAGTCCCTTGGCGAAGGAGGCGATATGATCCGTCGACTTGAGCATCTGCGATCTCATCGTGAACAATGGTCACATTGTGCACAAGGTCTCGTCGGTCTGCAATAGCTGCAGGGCGGCGTCCGTGCGCCGCCCCTTTGTCGTCAGACACGCTCCAGCGCAATCGCGATGCCCTGGCCGACGCCGATGCACATGGTCGACAGCGATTTCTCGCCGGGCTTCAGATCGAGCATCGCCGAGCCGGTGATGCGCGCGCCAGACATGCCGAGCGGATGGCCGAGCGCGATCGCGCCGCCATTGGGGTTCACGCGCGGGTCGGCATCGGCGATCTTCAGATCGCGCAGCGTGGCAAGGCCCTGCGAGGCGAAGGCCTCGTTGAGCTCGATCACGGCGAGGTCGTCCGTCGAAAGGCCGAGGCGGGAAAGCAGCTTCTTCGAGGCGATGGCCGGGCCGAAGCCCATGATCCGCGGCGCGACGCCCGCCGTCGCGCCGCCGAGTACGCGGGCGATGGGCGTGAGGCCGTGCCGCTTGGCCGCCTCCGCGCTTGCCACGATCAGCGCCGCCGCGCCGTCATTGACGCCGGAGGCGTTGCCGGCGGTGACCGTGCCGTTCTGGCGGAACGGGGTTTTGAGCTTCGCCAGTGCTTCCAGCGTGGTGTCGGGGCGGGGATGCTCGTCGGTATCGACAACCACCGGATCGCCCTTGCGGCGCGGGATCGAGACCGGCGTGATTTCCCGCGCCAGCCGGCCGGAGGCGATCGCCTTGCCGGCCTTCTGCTGAGAGGCGAGGGCGAACCTGTCCTGGTCCTCGCGGCTGACCGTGAAATCCTCGGCGACATTCTCGCCGGTTTCGGGCATCGAATCCACACCGTATTGTGCCTTCATCAGCGGATTGACGAACCGCCAGCCGATCGTGGTGTCGTAGATCTCGGCCGAGCGGCTGAAGGCGGTTTCGGCCTTGCCCATGACGAAGGGCGCGCGCGACATCGATTCGACGCCGCCGGCCACCATCAGTTCCGCCTCACCGGCCTTGATCGCGCGGGCCGCAGTGATCACCGCATCCATGCCGGAACCGCACAGCCGGTTCATCGTGGTGCCGGAAACGCTCTCCGGCAGGCCGGCGAGCAGCAGCGCCATGCGGGCGACGTTGCGGTTATCCTCGCCCGCCTGGTTGGCGCAGCCATAGATCACGTCGTCGACGGCTTCCCAGTCGACGCCTTCATTGCGCGCCATCAGCGCCTTGAGCGGGATCGCGGCCAGATCGTCGGTGCGCACGGAAGAGAGCGCGCCGCCATAGCGGCCGATCGGGGTGCGGATATAGTCGCAGATATAAACGTCCTTCATGGTCAAACCTCCGGTGCCTTCAGGTCCTTCACGTCGCCCTCGATATGAAGCGTGCCGCCGGTGACCGATTGCAGCTCTTCAACCGACAGCCCCGGCAGCTTTTCCCGCAGGATGAAGCGGCCGCCGGCGATATCGACCACGGCGAGCGATGTGTAGACGCGGGTCACGCAGCCAACGCCCGTCAGCGGCAGAGAGCAGCGTTCGACCAGTTTGGGCTGGCCCTTCTTGGTGGTGTGTTCGGTCAGCACCGCAACGCGGCCGGCCCCGTGGACCAGATCCATCGCGCCGCCGACGGCGGGCACGCCGCCCTTGCCGGTCGACCAGTTGGCGAGGTCGCCATTTTCCGCAACCTCGTATGCGCCGAGAATGGCGACGTCGAGATGGCCGCCCCGCACCATGGCGAAACTGTCGGCATGGTGGAAGAAGGATGTGCCCGGCTTCAGCGTGATCGCCTTCTTGCCGGCATTGACCAGGTCCCAGTCTTCCTCGCCTTCGGGCGGGGCACCGCCGAAATCCAGTACGCCGTTTTCGGTATGGAAGATCGCCTGCTTGCCTTCCGGCTGGAACTTGGCGACCATTTCGGGAAAGCCGATGCCGAGATTGACATAGGCGCCGTCCTCGATGTCCTGCGCGGCGCGCCAGGCGATCTGGGCGTTGGAGAGCTTGATGTCGGAAAAGTCGTTCATGGGTAACGCGCCTCCTCGCGCATCAGGACTTCCTCCTGAACCGGGTGCGGGACCTCAACCACGGTATCGACGAAGATGCCGGGGGTGATGACATGTTCCGGGTCTATGCCGCCCAGCGGCACGACGCGGGAGGCCTGCACGATCGTCTTCGCGGCCGCCATCGCCATCAGCGGCGAGAAGTTGCGCGCGGCCATGCGATAGGTGAGGTTGCCGTGAGGGTCGGCGCACTCGGCCTTGATCAGCGCGAAATCGGCCTTCAGCCAGCGCTCGCGCACATAATGCCGGCCCTCGAATTCCTCGACCGGCTTGCCCTCGGCAAGCTCGGTGCCGTAGCTGGTCGGCGTGTAGAAAGCCGGAATGCCGGCGCCGCCGGCGCGGATGCGCTCGGCAAGCGTGCCCTGCGGCACGATCTCCAGCTCGATCTTGCCGGCGAGATAGCGTTCATTGAACACCGTCGCATTGGACGAGCGCGGAAACGAGCAGATGATTTTTGAGACGCGGTCCTGCTCGATCAGCGCGGCCAGTCCGATATGACCGTTGCCGGCATTGTTGTTGATCACGGTCAGGTCGCGCGCGCCCTGGTCGATCAGGGCGTGGATCAGTTCGATCGGCGAGCCGGAACCGCCGAAGCCGCCGATCATCACGGTCGCGCCGTCGAAGATATCGGCGACGGTGTCCTTCAGGGACGTCGCTGTCTTGTCCATGTGCTGGATCTCCTTCCATCGAGGCGTTTTTAAAGGCAGCGCGCGGCGACAGCCAGACGAAAAGTTCATAGTGCGATCTTTGTTCAACAGAGGCACAAAACTGTGCGCATCGTGAACTTTTGCGATGCCGCCTTCTCAGCGCTCGCGAAAATTTGCTGCAACCGCACAAACAAGTGACGATTTTTAAAAAACGTCATCTTTTTCGATGAGAGAACACGTTTTTGCCATAAAAATGACATGAGAGGTCTTGCGAAATGACAATCAACTTCACATCTCGCCATTACTTTCAATCAAACATATTGCAGGAGCGTCCATGTCTCGCCTGTCGGAATTTCCCATTACGCAACGCTGGCCGGCCGAGAACCCGGGTGTCATTCAGCTCTATTCCCTGCCGACGCCCAATGGCGTGAAGGTCTCGATCGCGCTGGAAGAGATGGAATTGCCCTATGAGGCGCATCGCGTGTCGTTCGATACGGACGATCAGATGACGCCGGAGTTTCTGTCGCTCAATCCCAATAACAAGATCCCCGCCATCATCGACCCGGAAGGCCCGGAAGGTAAGCCGATCGGCCTGTTCGAATCGGGCGCGATCCTGCTCTACCTTGCCGAAAAGACCGGTCGCCTGATGCCCAACGATCCGGTGGGGCGCTACGAAGTGATCCAGTGGGTGATGTTCCAGATGGGCGGCATCGGCCCGATGTTCGGCCAGTTCGGCCACTTCTACAAGTTTGCCGCCGACAAGGTGGCGAACAACCCCTATCCGGTGCAGCGCTATACCAATGAAACCCGCAGGCTTCTCGGCGTTTTGGAAGGGCGGCTGCGCGATCGCAAGTTCATCATGGGCGAAGAACCTTCCGATTACAGCATTGCCGACATCGCGATCTTCCCCTGGGTGCGCGGCCTGTCCGTCCATTATGAAGCGCAGGATGCGTTGAAGCTTGCCGATTTCCCGGCCGTTTCGGCCTGGGTCGAACGCTGCTCCGATCGTCCGGCCAGCGTGAAGGGGTTCACGGTGCCGCCGGCTGTTTGAACGGTCTGCATATGACAACTTGTCTCGGGCGCGGCGCAGGCCGCGCCTTTTTTGTTCGGGTTTGGGAATCAGCATGGAACCGCTTCGGCGAACGGTACGTTTCAGCGATATACGAATGAAGGGTGCCAACCGAGGAGAAACCCATGACCAAGCAGAAAACGCTCGATGACCTGTTTCTTGATACGCTGAAAGACATCTACTTCGCCGAACGCCAGATTCTTAAGGCGTTGCCGAAAATGGCCCGCGCGGCGAGCTCCGAAGACCTGGCGGAAGCCTTCCGCAATCACAAGGAGGAAACCGAGGGCCAGGTGGAGCGCCTGCAGCAGGTGTTCGAAATCCTCGGCAAGCCGGCCCGCGGCAAGACCTGCGAAGCGATCCAGGGCATCATCGCCGAAGGCGAGGAAATCATCGAGGAGTTCAAGGGCGCGCCCGCGCTAGACGCCGGCCTGATCTCGTCCGCCCAGGCCGTTGAACACTACGAGATGGCCCGCTACGGCACGCTGCTCGCCTGGGCCCGACAGCTTGGCAAGAAGGATGTGGTCAAGCTTCTCGAGGAAACCTTCGAGCAGGAATCCAAGGCCGATCTGGAACTGTCGAAACTGGCGGAAAAAGCGATCAATCGCAGCGCCGAAGCTGCTTGAGGCGGCTCGGGGCACTGAGATCTACGAAAAAGGGCGGATCACCGCCCTTTTTTGCGTTCTACGTAATCAGAACTTGAAGCCGATGCCGCCGGTGACGCTGGCCTGGGTCAGCTTTGTGTCGGAAAGACCCGGCAGGCCGGTTGCCTTGGTGACGAGGTCGGTGTTGCCGTAATCGCTGTAGCGCACCTTCAGGCGTCCGAAGAGATTGTCGGTGAAGGCGTAGTCAACGCCGAGACCGGCAGTCCAGCCGTTCAACACATCATCATAGTTCTGACCGGTGAGCGAAAAGCTGCCCTCGAGCCGGGTCGCGGCATAGCCGCCCGTCGCATAGACCAGCGTTTTGCCCCAGGCATAGCCGAGCCGGCCCTCGACGCTTACGCGCCATCCGGTGCCGAAAGTTACGGTCTGGCCGTTCAGGATCGGGAGCGGGGAAGAAACGACGTAGTCGTTGTCGTTCCAGTTATAGCTGTAGGCGCCTTCGATGCCGATCACCATGCGGTTGTCGAACTGATGGTCGTAACCGACGAAAATGCCCGCCGTGCCGCCGGAGGCCGCCTCGGTCTTGCCGGCGGTAAAGACGGTTTCCGGTATTTCCCCGGCCAGCCAGCCATAGCCGCCTTCAGCGCCGAAATAGAAGCCCGACCAGTCAACGACCGTTGACGGCGGCGGTGCGGCGGCGGGCATTGAGATATCCGCTGCTTCTGCAGCGGAAGCGGCAAGGAGGGCGGCAAGAGCTGTGCAGGGGAGGAGCTTCATCGGGGTCTTTCATCTGAGCGAGCGGAGTTGATGAAAGGCAATACCATCCTGCTCGCCTAGATGAAGCGTCTCCTGCGCCAAATCGCCACAATGGTCCGGACGTGTTGCGGATGAAGCACAAAAAAGGCGACGCCGAAGCGCCGCCTTTCAGATTCCGGATGAGACCGGGCTTTATTCTGTAATCAGGCTTATCGCCTGATTACATCATGCCGCCCATGCCACCCATTCCGCCCATGCCGCCCATGTCGGGCATGCCGCCGCCGGCGCCTTCCTTCTTCGGAAGGTCGGCAACCATGGCTTCCGTGGTGATCAGAAGCGAGGCAACCGAAGCAGCGTTCTGCAGAGCGGTGCGGACGACCTTGACCGGGTCGACGATACCCATGGCGATCATGTCGCCATATTCGCCGGTCTGGGCGTTGTAGCCGAAGTTGTCGTCGTTCTTGTCGAGGATCTTGCCGACAACGATCGAGGCTTCGTCGCCTGCGTTGGTGGCGATCTGGCGAACCAGCGACTGGAGCGCACGGCGAACGATGTTGATGCCGGCTTCCTGGTCGTCGTTTTCACCCTTGGAGGCGATCTTGGTGGAGGAACGCAGCAGGGCCACGCCGCCGCCGGGCACGATGCCTTCCTGAACGGCCGCGCGGGTCGCGTTCAGAGCGTCGTCGATGCGGTCCTTCTTTTCCTTCACTTCGACTTCCGTGGAGCCGCCAACGCGGATCACGGCAACGCCGCCAGCGAGCTTGGCAAGACGTTCCTGCAGCTTTTCGCGGTCGTAGTCGGAGGTGGTTTCCTCGATCTGGGCCTTGATCTGGGCAACGCGGGCTTCGATGTCGGCCTTCTGGCCGGCGCCGTCGACAACCGTGGTGTTTTCCTTGGTGATCGAGACCTTCTTGGCAGTGCCGAGCATGTCGAGGGTAACATTTTCGAGCTTGATGCCGAGATCTTCGGAGATGACCGTGCCGCCCGTCAGGATGGCGAGGTCTTCGAGCATGGCCTTGCGGCGATCGCCGAAGCCAGGCGCCTTGACGGCAGCAATCTTCAGGCCGCCGCGCAGCTTGTTGACGACGAGGGTCGCAAGCGCTTCGCCTTCAACGTCTTCAGCAATGATCAGGAGCGGCTTGTTGGACTGAACGACAGCTTCCAGAACCGGCAGGAGAGCCTGAAGGTTGGAGAGCTTCTTTTCGTGCAGCAGGATGTAGGCGTCTTCCAGCTCGGCAACCATCTTCTCGGAGTTGGTCACGAAGTAGGGCGACAGGTAGCCGCGGTCGAACTGCATGCCTTCGACGACTTCGAGTTCGGTTTCGGCGGTCTTGGCTTCTTCAACCGTGATCACGCCTTCATTGCCGACCTTCTGCATGGCGGCGGCAATGTCTTCGCCGATCTGCTTTTCGCCGTTGGCGGAAATGGTGCCGACCTGGGCAACTTCTTCCGAGGTGTTGATCTTCTTGGCCTTGGCCTGGAGATCCTTGACGACTTCGTTGACGGCGAGGTCGATACCGCGCTTCAGGTCCATCGGGTTCATGCCGGCGGCAACGGCCTTGTTGCCTTCGCGGATGATCGAGGAAGCGAGAACGGTTGCCGTCGTGGTGCCGTCACCGGCGATGTCGTTGGTCTTCGAAGCAACTTCGCGGACCATCTGGGCGCCCATATTCTCGAACTTGTCGTCCAGTTCGATTTCCTTGGCGACCGAAACGCCGTCCTTGGTGATGCGCGGAGCGCCGAAGGACTTTTCGATAACAACGTTGCGGCCCTTGGGGCCAAGCGTGACCTTCACGGCGTCAGCGAGCACGTCAACGCCGTGCATCATCTTTTCGCGCGCAGAGCGGCCGAATTTGATTTCTTTAGCAGCCATTTGAAAACTCCTGGTTTATCAAAACCTTATGGGCATATGCCCGGCTGGTTGGAAAGGTGGATCGTGGGAGGCGCTTGATTAAGCGACGATGCCCATGATGTCGGCTTCCTTCATGATCAGAAGGTCTTCGCCGTCGAGCTTGACTTCGGTGCCCGACCACTTGCCGAACAGAACGCGGTCGCCGACCTTGACGTCGAGTGCGACAACATTGCCGCTGTCGTCACGGGCGCCGTTGCCGACAGCGACGATTTCGCCTTCCTGCGGCTTTTCCTTGGCGGTATCGGGGATGATGATGCCACCCTTGGTCTTTTCTTCAGACTCCACGCGGCGTACAACGACGCGGTCGTGCAGGGGGCGGAAAGAAATGCTTGCCATTGTCTATACCCTCGATCGAATGACATTCGCGACCGTTTTCGCGGTCGCATGGATCAGTGTTAGCACTCTCATCCGGAGAGTGCTAATGGCGGTGATTTAAGGAGGGGGTGAAGCGGTGTCAAGAAACGGCTTCAAGTTTTTTTGAGCGCCGCCGGAACTTTTTGGGGCCTCGTATTGCCGGGCTTCATACAGGTTTTATGCCGTGATCGTAACCCCGACCCTTGATATCGACGCGGATTCATTTCCACCCGGATTGCGAGGACATTGTGACGGTCGGTGCGACAGAGGATAAAAAGCCGGCGTTCGGCGAGCTTGTCAGCGTGTTCGCCCGCATCGGCCTTCTGTCCTTCGGCGGCCCGGCCGGCCAGATCGCGCTGATGCACAGGATTATCGTCGACGAGAAGCGCTGGCTTCCGCCCGAGCGCTATCTTCACGCCCTCAATTATTGCATGCTGCTGCCCGGTCCCGAGGCCCAGCAACTGGCGACCTATGTCGGCTGGATGCTCCACGGCGTGCGCGGCGGCATTGCCGCCGGCCTGTTATTCGTGCTGCCGGGCTTTCTCCTGATTGTCGCGCTGGCCGCGCTCTATGCCACACTCGGCGACGCCGGATGGCTGGAGGCGATCTTCATGGGGCTGAAGGCGGCGGTGCTCGCTATCGTCGTGCAGGCGCTGTGGCGCATGGCCGGGCGTTCGCTCAAGGGGCCGGTCTCGGTGGGGCTCGCGATCGCGGCCTTTCTGGCTCTGTTTGTCTTCGGTGTGGCCTTTCCGGTCGTGGTGCTGGCCGCCGGGCTCGTCGGCTATGTGTTCATGCGGCGGCCGGTTTCCACTGAAGCCGATAACCCGCCACGGCAGGACTGGCGCAGGCGCGGCGTCTCCACCGTCGTGACGCTGCTTATCTGGACGCTCATCTGGCTGCTGCCGCTTTTCGCGCTGGCGCCGTTCGGCGGGTTTCAGACGCTGACCGACATTTTCGGCTTCTTCGTCAAGATCGCGCTGTTTTCCTTCGGCGGGGCCTATGCGGTGCTGACCTATGTGGCGCAGGAGGCGGTGGCCACCTATCACTGGCTGACGCCGGCGGAGATGATGGACGGGCTGGCGCTTGCCGAAACGACGCCGGGGCCGCTGGTGCTGGTGCTGTGCTTCGTCGGCTTTTTGGCCGCGCACGGCGCACCGACCTTTGCCGGGCCGCTCGTCTCCGGCATTCTTGGCGCGGCGCTGACCGCCTGGGCGATCTTCGTGCCGAGCTTCCTGTTCATCTTCGCCGGAGCGCCCTATGTCGAGGACCTGCGCCGCAACGCCGCGCTTTCCGGGGCGCTGGCCGGCATCGGCGCGGCGATTGTCGGGGTGATCGCCAATCTCTCGCTCTGGTTCGCGCTCAACGTGCTGTTCAGTTCGGTCGACCGGATCGCGCTGTTTTCGCTGCCGCCGTTCATGCGCGCGAGCCTGATATGGCCGGACGGGACAAGCCTCGATCCGGCCTCGCTCGCCATCAGCGTTGCGGGGATTGTCGCGCTTCTCAAATTCAGGGTCGGCATTCTGCCGCTTCTTGCCGGCGCGGCGCTTGCGGGGCTTGCCATCGGCACGCTGTTGTGACCATTTGTCCGCGCCTCCCACGTAACAAGGAAAATCCATGCCGAAACCGATCGACGCTCTCCATCAGCTTCATGCCGATTACGATGTCATGCTCTGCGATGTCTGGGGCGTTCTCCACAATGGCGTGGCCTCCTTCGATACGCCAAAGGCGGCGCTGGCCGAGGCGCGCCGCGCCGGCAAGACGGTGATCCTGCTGACCAATTCGCCCCGGCTTGGACCCTCGGTCAAGGATCAGCTTGCAGCGCTCGGCGTGACGGATGAAAGCTTCGACGCCATCGTCACCTCCGGCGATGTCACCCGGACGCTGGTGGCCGAGGGCCCGCGCAAGCTCTATTATCTGGGGCCGGAGCGTGACGCCGACCTTTACGGCGATACCGGGGTCGAGAATGTCGGCGAGGCCGATGCCGAGGGCATTCTGTGCAGCGGCTTCAAGGACGACGAAACCGAAACGCCGGAAGACTATCGCGATCTGCTGACGCGTTTTGCCGCGCGCGACCTGCCGCTGATCTGCGCCAATCCCGATCTCGTGGTCTCGCGCGGCAACCGGCTCGTGCCCTGCGCCGGCGCGCTTGCCGCACTTTACAGCGAACTCGGCGGCAAGACCCGGATCGCCGGCAAGCCCCACAAGCCGATCTATGACGCGGCGCTGGCCAAGGCCGCGGAACTGCGCGGTGATGTCGATCCCGCCCGCGTGCTCGCCATCGGCGACGGTATGCCGACGGATGTGCGCGGCGCGATCGATTACGGTCTCGACCTCTTGTTCGTCGCCGAGGGCATCCACGAGAAAGACTATGCCGAAAACGGCATCGTTGACGAAGCGTCGCTCGATCGGTTCTTGACGCAACACGGCGCGCATCCGAAATACTGGATGACGAAACTCGCCTGAGAAAGCGCCGGACGCACAGCATGACCGTATTCCATCGCAATGAATTTCGTGAGCCCCTGCCTGACGGGCTGAAGGGCGGGGTGGTCGCGATCGGCAATTTCGATGGCGTCCATCGCGGCCATCAAAGCGTGCTCAACCGCGCGCTTGCGATAGCCGAGGAGCGCGGCGTGCCGGCGCTGGTGCTGACCTTCGAGCCGCATCCGCGCTCGGTGTTCAACCCGCAAAACCCGGTGTTCCGGCTGACGCCGGCGCCAATGAAGGCGCGGCTTCTGGAGGCGATGGGCTACCACGCCGTCATCGAGTATCCTTTCGACCGCACATTCTCTCAGCGTTCTCCGGAGGAATTCGTTACCACGGTGTTGATCGACTGGCTTGCGGCAAGCGAGGTGGTGACCGGCTTCGATTTCCATTTCGGCCGCAACCGTGAGGGCGGGCCTGCCTATCTGATGACCGCCGGCAAGCGACACGGCTTCGGCGTCACGCTGATGGATGCGTTTCGCGACGAGGGCGCCGATGTCGTATCGTCAAGCCGCATCCGCGATCTCCTGACGCGCGGCGAGGTGGTTCAGGCGTCCGGCCTGCTCGGCTACCGCTACACGGTGACTGGCGAGGTGATCCACGGCGAGAAGCTCGGCCGCACGCTGGGCTTCCCGACCGCCAACATGGCGTTTGATCCAGACGCCAAGCTCAGCCCCGGCATCTATGCCGTGCGCTACCGCCGCCCCTGCGGCACGCTGCATGACGGTGTCGCCAGCTTCGGCCGCCGCCCGACCGTGGTGGAGGACGGCCGGCCGCTGCTGGAAACCTATATCTTCGACTTCAAGGGCGATCTCTATGGCGAGGAAGGCGCGGTCTCGCTGTTCGGCCGGTTGCGCGACGAGTTGAAATTCGACGGCCTCGAAGCCCTCGTCGCCCAGATGCATCGCGATTCCGATCAGGCGCGGGCGCTGCTTTCCGGCGTGAAGCCGTTTTCGGAGCTCGACGCGAAGATCGCGTTTTGATGATTGTGCCGCAAGGCTGTTCAATAGGCGCTGTTCTCCTCTCATGAGTTCACAAAGCGCTTTCTCTCCCTCATGAGTCATGCTCGGGCTTGACCCGAGCATCCAGGCCACACGGAGAACGTTGCCTGGACCCTCGGGTCAAGCCAGAGGGTGACACCGGGAGAGGGGAAGAGGGTAGGGGACTGCCCAAATTGACGGACAGGCTTGAGCCCTTGCTTACCCTATCAGATCCTGCCTCTGCCAGTTTCTCGCGCATGGCTCTTTTCATCCCCGCGAAAAATCAGTAAAGACGGCGCATGATGACTGGGTACCGGTTTCGCACCATACGAATTATTGGCCCGGCTTTCCGCGCGGCTTGAGATTTGAGCGCCGGAAGGTCCGGGATTTCGGCGCTTGAAGCGCCCCGACCGTCTCAATTTCCCCGATACATGCGCGCGATACGCGCCGCCAGAAGGCCGCGAACCCATGAGCGATACAAAAGACACCATCGACTATTCCAAGACCCTCTATCTGCCGCAGACCGATTTCCCGATGCGCGCGGGCCTGCCCGAGAAGGAGCCGGAAACGGTTGCCCGCTGGCAGGAGATCGGCCTCTACAAGAAGCTGCGCGAGGACGCCAAGGGCCGCGAGAAATTCGTGCTCCATGACGGCCCGCCCTATGCCAATGGCAACATCCATATCGGCCATGCGCTGAACAAGATCCTGAAGGACGTCATCACCCGCTCGTTCCAGATGCGCGGCTATGACAGCAATTACGTTCCGGGCTGGGACTGCCACGGCCTGCCGATCGAATGGAAGATCGAGGAAGCCTACCGCGCCAAGGGACAGAACAAGGACGAGGTCGAGATCAACGAATTCCGCCGCCAGTGCCGCGAATTCGCGCAAGGCTGGATCGATGTCCAGACCAAGGAGTTCCAGCGTCTCGGGATCGAGGGCGACTTCGAAAACCCCTACACCACGATGGCCTTCCACGCCGAAGCGCGCATCGCCGGCGAACTGCTGAAGATCGCCAAATCCGGCCAGCTTTACCGTGGCTCGAAACCGGTGATGTGGTCCGTGGTCGAGCGCACGGCGCTGGCCGAGGCCGAGGTTGAGTATCACGAGGTTCAGTCGGATACGATCTGGGTGAAGTTTCCTGTCACACGAGTTCTTACGGATGCCTTGGGCAAAGTCGGTCCGTCGGACGTGACGAGCGAGCTTAGTGCGCAAGTAAGAGAACGCCGCGAGATGCTAGAAGGTGCGTTCATTGTTATATGGACCACCACTCCTTGGACAATCCCGGGAAACCGAGCCATATCCTACTCGTCGCGTATCAACTATGGCCTCTACGAGGTTACTGCTGCGGAGAATGACTTCGGTCCACAACCTGGCGAAAAGCTGATCTTTGCTGACAAACTGGCTGAAGAAAGCTTTGCCAAGGCCAAACTTCAGTTTGCCCGGCTGCGAAGCGTTCCGGCAGAAACACTGGCTGGCATCACCTGCGCCCACCCGCTTGCCAACCTCGGCTACGACTTCAAGGTCCCGCTCCTCGATGGCGATCACGTGACCGATGATGCCGGTACCGGTTTCGTCCACACCGCGCCCGGCCACGGCCGCGAGGACTTTGACGCGTGGATGGAAAAGGCCCGTGAGCTTGAGGCGCGCGGTATCTCGGCAAAGATCCCGTTCACGGTCGGCGATGACGGCTATTACACCGAGGAGGCCTATGGCTTCGGCCCGGATGCCGAAGGCGGTGCTGCCCGCGTCATGGATGACAACGGCAAGAAGGGCGATGCCAATGACCGGGTCATCAAGGCGCTGATCGATGCCGACATGCTGTTTGCCCGCGGCCGGATCAAGCACGACTATCCGCATTCCTGGCGCTCCAAGAAGCCGGTGATCTTCCGCAACACGCCGCAGTGGTTCGTCTATATGGACAAGGAGCTGGGCAACCCCTCATCCGGCCCTTCGGGCCACCTTCTCCCCTCGGGGGAGAAGGGCGAGGCTGCGGCAAGCGGTGACGCTTCGGCCCTCAACGGTGACACGGCGGCAAGCGGCGGCCTTTCAGTCCCCTCTCCCCAGGGGGGAGAGGGCCAGGGTGAGGGGGGCGACACGCTGCGCACCCGTGCCCTCAAGGCCATCGATAACACCCGCTTCGTACCCGCCGGCGGCAAGAACCGGCTGCGGGGCATGATCGAGAACCGCCCGGACTGGGTGCTTTCCCGTCAGCGCGCCTGGGGCGTGCCGATCTGCGTGTTTGCCGACAAGGCCGGCAATGTGCTGGTGGATGATGCCGTCAACGCCCGCATCCTCGAAGCCTTCGAGGCCGAAGGCGCGGATGCCTGGTTCGCCGAAGGCGCGCGTGTGCGTTTCCTCGGCAACCGGGCGAATGAGGACTGGGACATGGTCACCGACATTCTCGATGTCTGGTTTGACAGTGGCTCCACCCACACCTTCACGCTGGAGGACCGCCCGGACCTGAAATGGCCTGCTGATGTCTATCTCGAAGGCTCCGACCAGCATCGCGGCTGGTTCCATTCCTCGCTGCTGGAAGGCTGCGCCACGCGCGGCCGCGCGCCCTACAACACCGTCGTCACCCACGGGTTCACGATGGACGAGCAGGGCCGCAAGCAGTCGAAGTCGCTCGGCAATCAGGTGTTCCCGCAGGATGTGATGAAGAAATCCGGCGCCGATATCCTGCGCCTTTGGGTGATGACGACCGACTACTGGGAAGACCAGCGGCTTGGCGCCAACGTTATCAAGACCAATATCGACAGCTACCGCAAGCTGCGCAACACGCTGCGCTGGATGCTCGGCACGCTCGCCCATGACGAGGGCGAGGAGATCGCGCTTGCCGACATGCCGGAACTGGAGCGGCTGATGCTGCACCGGCTGGCCGAGCTCGACCAGCTGGTGCGCAAGGGCTATGACGATTTCGACTTCAAGCGCATCGCCCGCGCGCTGAACGATTTCGCCAATATCGAGCTGTCGGCCTTCTATTTCGACGTCCGCAAGGACGCGCTCTATTGCGACGCGCCGTCGAGCCTGCGCCGCCGCTCGGCCCTGCACGTGATCCGCAAGCTGTTCGACTGCCTCGTCACCTGGCTTGCGCCGATGCTGCCGTTCACGATGGACGAGGCCTGGCTGTCGCGCAATCCGAACGCGGTTTCGGTGCATCTGGAACAGTTCCCCGATGTGCCGGCGGAATGGAAGGACGATGCGCTTGCGGCCAAGTGGGAGAAGATCCGCGCCGTGCGCACCGTGGTGACCGGCGCGCTGGAAATCGAGCGCCGTGAAAAGCGCATCGGCTCCTCGCTTGAGGCCGCACCCGTCGTCTATGTCGATGACGAAGCGTTGCTTTCTGCTCTCGATGGCCGCGATTTCGAGGAAATCTGCATCACCTCTGCGATCACCATCGAAGCCGGCAAGGGCCCGGAAGATGCCTTCCGCCTGCGCGAGGTGGCCGATGTGGCCGTGGTGCCGGCGCTTGCCAAGGGCACCAAATGCGCGCGCTCCTGGCGGGTGACCGAGGATGTCGGCTCCGATCCGGAGTACCCGGATGTTTCGGCGCGCGACGCGGCGGCGCTCAGGGAGCTTGCAGCCCTGGCCGAGTAACGGGAAGGCCGGGACTTTCCCGGCTTTTTCCACCGGTTTAGAAGCCGAATTGCGAAAACGGCGGTTCTGCGTTAGGAATGTCGCGGTTTCGCCGGATTCATCGCCACAGTGTGGCTGATGACCTGATAACAAGAAGCGCCCCGGCGCGGAGGTTTGGTAGACAGCGCATGACATTCGTTATCCGTTCGATGAAGATCGCAATTGCCCTTGCGGGCGTGGCATCGCTTTCCGCCTGCCTTGGCGCGCCGACCTATGGCACCGGCAAGACCGCGACCACCCAGCTTGTCGAAGACCTCGGCGAGGCCGTGCTGGTGATCAATCCGGACCAGCCCGACATCGATTACCAGCCGCGTCCCGATCTCGTGAAGCCGACCAAGGGCACGAACATGGCCGCGCTTGCCCCGCCGCAGAAGTCGCTGGCCTCTGCGGAGAACCCCAACTGGGTGGAATCGCCGGAAGAACAGCGCGACCGCCTCTATGACGAAGCCGAGGCCAACAAGGACAATCCGTTCTATCGCTCACCGCTTCTGGCCTCGGACAATCCGAGCCAGATGAGCGAGAAGGAACAGCTTGAGGCGTTCCGGAAGGCGAAGAAGGAAGCGACCACGATCGACATCACCCAGCGTCGCTATCTCATCGATCCGCCACAGGAATACCGCATGCCGAGCGACCCGGCGGCGATGAACGATCTCGGCGAATCGGAGCGCACCAAGGAGCGTCGCCGCAAGAAGCTTGCCGAGGGCAAGGACCCGGACAAGTGCTTCCTGTTCTTCAACTGCAACAGCGGCGCGACCGACGACTTCCTGGAATCGTCGAAGAACGCCGGTCAGCAATAGTCTGAGTTTCGAGGATAATATGGGCTACGCCATTCGGCCGGCGACGCGAAGCGACGCCGGCGCCATCTATCGTTTCGTGTGCGAACTCGCCGAATTCGAAAAGGCGCTCGATCAGGTCGAGACCAGCGCGGACGGGCTTGCCGAGGCGATCTTCGGCGAGGGCTCGGTTACCGGCGCTCTGATTGCCGAGGCCGAAGGCGAACCGGTGGGGTTCGCGGTCTATTATTTCAGCTTCTCCACCTGGCAGGGTCGCAACGCCATCTATCTGGAAGACCTCTATGTGACGCCGGAGCATCGCGGCGCGGGTCTCGGCCGTGCACTGATGAAGGCGGTTGCGGAAATCGGCGTAGCTAAAAACTGCGGCCGGATGGAATGGAGCGTGCTCGACTGGAACGAGGGCGCGATCCGCGTCTATGACGGCATCGGCGGCAAGCCGCAGGACGAGTGGATCCGCTACCGGCTGGAAGGCGAGACCCTGCGCAAGGTCGCCGACGGTTCAGTCTGAACGCTTTTCGCTGAAGAACGACCGCAGTAGTTCCGCCGAACGGCTCTCGGAAAAACCGGAATAGACATCGGGCTGGTGGTGGCAGGTCGGCTGGTCGTAAAACCGGCCGCCATGATCCACCCCGCCGCCCTTGGGATCGGCCGCGCCATAGTAAAGCCGCTCGATACGGGCGAAGGAAATCGCCGCCGCGCACATGGCGCAGGGCTCCAGCGTGACGTAGAGATGCGCGCCGGGCAGGCGTTCCGAGCCGCGCTTTCGGCAGGCTTCGCGCAGGGCAAGGATTTCGGCATGGGCGGTGGGATCGGCCATCTCGCGGGTGCGGTTGCCGGCGCTGGCGACGACCTTGCCGTCGATGACGACGACCGCGCCGATCGGCACCTCGCCGCGCGCCGCCGCCGCTTCGGCCTCGGCGAGCGCCAATGCCATGAAATCACTGCCGACAGGCATTATCGTAACTTTCCTCTTAACGGCTTTGACCCGACCTGATAGAGGATCGGGACAAACAGGCAAAGCACAATGACCCAAAAAGACAAGTTTCCCAAACGCGGTGGCGGCAAGCCGCCGCGCAAGGCTGAAGTTCCCGCTGCCGCAGGCGAGGAAAAGCAGGGCGAGCGTATCTCGAAAATCCTCGCCCGCGCCGGCGTCGCCTCCAGGCGCGATGCCGAGCGGATGATCCTCGAGGGCCGGGTGAAGGTCAACGGCAAGCTGCTCGAAACGCCCGCCCATAACGTCACCCTCGATGACAAGATCGAGGTGGATGGCGAGGAAATCCGGGGCATCGAGCGCACGAGGCTGTGGATCTACCATAAGCCGTCCGGCCTGGTGACGACCAATTCCGATCCCGAGGGCCGCCCGACCGTATTCGACAACCTGCCGGCCGAACTGCCACGGGTGATCTCGATCGGCCGTCTGGACATCAATACCGAGGGCCTGCTGCTGCTGACCAATGACGGCGGGTTGGCGCGGGTGCTGGAGCTGCCGGCCACCGGCTGGCTGCGTCGCTACCGCGTGCGCGCACACGGCAAGATCGAACAGGCCGATCTCGACAAGTTGAAGGACGGCATCGCCGTCGACGGCGTGCTCTACGGCGCGATCGATGCCACGCTCGATCGGGTCCAGGGCACCAATGTCTGGATCACCATGGGGCTGCGCGAGGGCAAGAACCGCGAGATCAAGAACGTGCTCGGCGCGCTCGGCCTCGAGGTCGGCCGTCTGATCCGCATTTCCTACGGCCCCTTCCAGCTCGGCGAGATCGCCGAGGGCAATGTGATGGAAGTGCGCGGTCGCACGCTGCGCGACCAGCTCGGCCCCCGGCTGATCGAGGAGGCCGGCGCCAATTTCGACGCGCCGATCTATCATGACAAGCAGGGTGAGGACGAAGCGCCGAAATCCCGCGACAACTGGAAGCCCGACGCCGGCAAGCGCGAAGGCCAGGGCAAGCGTCGCGGCGACAAGCTGGATCGCGGCGAGCGCGCCGAGCGTGGCCGCGACCGTCTCGACACCAAGCGCAAGGGTGATGGCGAGAAGGTCTACAAGGATATCGAAACCCGCAGCCGCGCCACCAATGTGTGGATGGCGCCCGGCGCCCGTCCGCTCGGCCCCAAGGCCAAGAAGAAGGCCGAGGACAGGGCCAGGGAAGACGCCCGTCGCGATGCGAAGCGGGATGCGCGCCGCTCTGGTTCCGCCGAGGGTGATGCGCCGCGTGCGCGGGGACCGGCCGGCGGCAGGGGCAAGCCCGCTGCAAAGCCTGCCTCCAAGGGACCGCGCAAACCGCGTGAGGCCAGTGCTGAGGGTGCAGGCGAAGCGCGCCGTTTCGAGGGACCCAAGCGTCCGCGCGGCGAGGGCCGTCCCGCCGGTGGCGACCGTCCTGCCGGCGGCAAGCGTTTCGACGGGCCGAAGCGGGAGGGGGCGGCGCCACGCGCTGATCGTCCTTCCGGCGAGAAGCGCGGCGACCGCCCCGAAGGCGGCAAGCGCCCGGGCGGCGACAGGCCGCGTTCCGGCGGTTCAAGGGATGGCGGGCCGCGCGGCGGTCCGGGCAGGGGGCCAAGAGGCAATGCGGATCGTCGGCGGTGAGTTTCGCGGGCGCGCGCTCGCCACGCCGAAGTCTTCCGACATCAGGCCGACGACCGACCGCACCCGCGAGAGCCTTTTCAACATTTTAAGCCATGCCTATCCGGAAGCGCTTGACGGTTCGCGGATGGCCGATCTGTTCGCGGGCACCGGCGCGATGGGGCTCGAGGCGCTGTCGCGCGGGGTCAAGGCAGTACTGTTCGTCGAAAACAGCGTCGAGGGCAGGGGGCTGTTATGGTCCAATATCGAGGCGCTCGGCCTTGCCGGGCGTACCCGGATCATGCGCCGCGACGCCACCCGGCTCGGCCCCGCCAATCGCATCGAGCCCTATGATTTCCTGTTCGCCGATCCGCCCTATGGCAAGGGGCTTGGCGAAAAGGCAATGGCCGCCGCCCATGAAGGCGGCTGGCTGAAGCCCGGCGCGCTGGCGATCCTGGAGGAGCGCGCGGATGTGACGCCAATGGTTTCGGCGGATTACCAGCCGCTGGAGACCCGCGAATTCGGTGACACGCGCATGCATTTCTACCGGTGTCGCGCCTGACCGGCGGCTTCAGACCGCGCTGTGCGGCAGCACGAAGGGCGTATCGTCCTTCGGCTTCTGGCTGACGGAAAGCCTTGTTGCAAAAACAGCGTGGAGATTGTCGTCGGTGATGGTGTCCTTCGGGCTGCCCGCCGCGATCACCCGGCCCTCGCGCATCAGTACCACGTGATCGGCGAACAGCGCCGTCAGGTTGAGGTCGTGCATGATCGCGATCACCCCGCCGCCGGCGCGGCAGAAATCGCGCGCAAGCCGCATGATCGCGAGCTGGTGCAGGATGTCGAGGCTGGCCACCGGTTCGTCCAGAAGCAGCCAGCGCGGCTTGCCATGGGCGATCGGGGCCTCGATCTGGCACAGCACCCGGGCAAGCTGGACGCGCTGCTGTTCGCCGCCCGAAAGTTCCTGGTAGAAGCGGCCCTCGAAGCCGTGGAGGTCGACGGCGCTGAGCGCCTTCGCCATGGTCGCGCGATCGTCGGCGCGGTGGGCGCGGCCCGAAAGGCCCATGCGCAGCACCTCGGCGACGGTGAAGGGAAAGGCGAGGTTGGAGGATTGCGGCAAGACGCCGCGCATCTGCGCCAGTCGCCAGGGCGCAAGCTCTGCCACCGTTTCGCCGTTGATTTCAACCACGCCCTGATCGGGCGCGAGGTCGCCGGCGATCGCCTTCAGCGTTGTCGTCTTGCCGCAGCCGTTCGGGCCGCAGATCGCGGTAAGCGCGCCGGGAACGGCCTGCAGCGCGATATCCTTCAGCACCGGGCGGCCTGAAAGCGTGACGCTCATATTCCGGATTTCGATCATGGTTACAAATTGAGCCGCGAGCGGTTTTTCAGGAGGATCCACAGGAAGAACGGCCCGCCGGCAATTGCCGTGATGATGCCGATCGGCAGTTCCGCGGGGGCGACAACGGTGCGGGCGAAGAGATCGGCGAGCACCAGCAGCGCGCCGCCGAGCAGGGCCGAGGCCGGCAGCAGATAGCGGTGGTCGGGGCCGATGACCAGCCGCAAGAGATGCGGCACGACGATGCCGACGAAGCCGATCCCGCCGGAGACCGCGACGCCCGCGCCGGTCGCGGCGGCGACGGCGATGATGGTGATGTTCTTCAGCCGCTGCACCGGGATGCCGATGTGATAGGCCGTCGCCTCGCCGAGCGTGATGGCGTTCAGCCCCTTGGCCATGAACGGAAGCACGGCGAAGGCCGCCAGCATGATCGGGCTGATCGCCGCAAGCTTCGTCCATGTCGCGCCGGCAAGGGAGCCCATCGACCAGAAGGTGAGGTCGCGCAATTGCTGGTCATTGGCGAGATAGACCAGAAAGCCGGTGGCCGCGCCCGCCAGCGCCGACAGCGCGATGCCGGCAAGCAGCATGGTCGCGACGGAGGTCTGGCCGTGGCTCGTGGAAATCCGGTAGAGCAGAAGCGTGGTGACGAGCCCGCCGAGAAAGGCTGCGGCGGGCAGGGCATAGAAGCCGAGCAGGCCGTAGACCGGAGCGGCGATGGTGCTTCCGAGCACGATCATGATCACCGCGCCAAGCCCCGCGCCCGCCGAAACGCCGACCAAGCCGGGATCCGCCAGCGGATTGCGGAACAAGCCCTGCATCGCCGCGCCGCAAACGGCCAGCGATGCGCCCACCAGAAAGCCCATGATCGCGCGCGGCAGGCGGATGTCGAAGATGATGATCCTGTCGCGCGCCGCGAGCGCTGCGCTGTCGCCTGTGGCGATGGCGCGCGCGACATCGAAGAGCGAGGCGTCCGATGCGCCGTTGGCGACCGAGATCAGGATCGCCAGCCCGGAGGCGACGACGAGCGCCGCGATCATGACTACGGCGAGATCGGAGCGGTCTCCGCTATCGCGCCAGCGCGCGCCCGACAAGGCTTCGATCACCGTCATGGCCGCCTAGTCTCCGTAGATTTCCGCGGTCAGCGCGGCGAGATTTTCTGCAAAGCGCGGACCGAAATTCAGCATGCCGACCGGATCGATCCGGTAGATCGCCATGGCCTCGCCGGCCGGCGTCAGCGACAGGGCCGGGATCGCTGCGATATCATCATTGGTCGGCGCGCGGCTGCCGGCGCTCTCGTCCATCATGATGATGACATCAGGCGCCGCCTTGATGATCGCCTCGTCTGACAACGCCTTGTAGCCCGGAAAATCGTCGACGGCGTTGTCCAGACCGGCGGCCTCTATCATGCCGTTGGCGGCCGTGCCGGTGCCCGACGCCATGACCTTGCCGCCGTTGAGGCTGAGGATGAACAGCGCGCTCTTGCGCTCCTCTTCAGGGCGGGCGTCGTTTGCCGCCAGAAGCGGATCGAGGTTGGCCTTGATATCGGTCGCCAGCGCTTCCGCCTCGGCCTCTTTACCGATCAGCGCGCCCACCATCTCGACCTTCTCGATGATACCGTCGCGGCTGTAATCCTCCGGCACCACCGCCATTTCGACGTCGGCCTGTTTCAGCACATCCATCGTTTCCGGCGGTCCCGCGCCCTCGATGGTGATGATGGCGCTGGGGTCGATCGACAGCACGCCTTCTGGCGACAACTGCCGCATATAGCCGATATCGGGCTTCGCGGCCGCTTCAGGCGGATAGGTGCTGGTAGTGTCGCGACCGACGATCTCGTTGCCGGCGCCAAGCGCGTAGACGATCTCCGTTATCGAGCCGCCAATGGTGACGAGGCGCGAGGGATCCGCAAGCGGCTCGGCTGCGCCGGCGGACGTTGCGCCGGCGATAAGCAGGAGGGCGGCCAGCGGCCGGGTCAGAAAAGCTCTGGTCATCGGTTCCCTCATGCCGCTGCCGTTTCCGCATGGCGCGGCAGGCCTTCGGCGAGCGCGCGCCAGACCGGACGCTCTGCATAGCCTTCCAGCCGTTTGCCGAAGAACTGGATGATCAGCTCTCCATCCGCATTGAAGGCCTCGACCGAAGTCACATGGCCGTCGCTGGTGGGCTTGCGCACCAGCCAGGTCTCGGCGATCTGGTCGCGGCGCAGATGCAGGTGGAAGGTCGGGTCCATCACGTTGATCCAGGGACCCATCTCAATGATGTTGGAGACAGGGCCGGAGTGGATCTGCACGATGCCGTTGTTTGCGACGAACACCATCAGCGGCAGGTCGGGCGTCTCGGCCGCGGCATGGAACATGGTCGCGACGGCGTCATCGGCAAGGCGGTAGGCATAGTCATCGCCCACGGTCGCGATCGCGGTCTGGCGGTGGACCTTCAGATCGTTCAGCATGCCGAAGAACTGGTGCGTGTCGGTCAGCGCCGTCCAGCGGTCACGCAAGAGCTCGACATCGACGGCATTGGCATCGCGGGCGTGGTCGGCGTCATGCGGCGCGAAGGCCTCCGTCAGGACGGTCTGGCTCTGGTCTTCCAGCCGGTATTTCTCGACGAAATCGCGATAGGCCTCGACATTGGAGGCGGGCCGCAGGTGCAGCTTGAACACCGCAGTGCCGGTCATGTCGAAATATTGCAGGCTCAGCTTTTCCGCGCCGTTGTCATCCGTCTTGGTCACGGCGAAAGCGTGGACCCAGCGGCTGGGGAAAATCCTGAGATCGATGTTTTCGCCAAGAACGATCGCGGCCTTCTTGCCGTTCTTGATATTCTCGAAGACGCCGATCTTCTCGTGAACCGCGCTTTCATTGCGCGACAGCGCCATGATTTCCCCGAAGCTCTCGGCGTGGTCGAGCAGGTGGGACGGCTCCGGCGCGATCCGGGTCGCGGTCAGGCCGACTTCTGCGGCCACAAGCGCCGCTTCGCTGATACCAAGTCGGGTCGCGATATCGCGCTCGCGCATTTTCGGGTTCTGGCTGCGGAATTCACGAATCTGTTCTGGTGTCGTCTCAGTCATGTCTCTCATGCCTACTTGTTCAGAATGAGTTTGCCTTGGCGGGTGATCTTCATGCGGTACTCGGCGCCCTGATGGCGGATGACGATCTCGTTTTGCCCCTGAAAGAGCGTCTCGCTTTCCAGAATCGGCAAGCCGCGCACTCCGGCTTTCGTGCCGGTCTTTGCTGGTTCCTTGTCGTGATTCATTGGTAAGCTGCCTGCGTCCGTCTATACTTGATTCTGAAAATCATGTTTTATAAGTTGACTCTATTAATCACCTTTGTCTATCCACGCAATAGACGTTTTGCCTGTTGAGGGATAGGATTGTGGCCGATCGCGATATGCCCCTGAGGGCCTTTTCAAATTCCGGAGATTCCTGACGATGAGATTATCGATTTGCGCAACCGCCCTCGTTTTCGCCCTGTCGCAGCCGGTCCTGGCGCAGGAAGCGGCCAGTGACGCGCCGGCGAGCGAACCGGCCGAAGCGACGGGACTTTCGATTTCGCTGAATACGCTCGAGACCACCGACAATGGCTGCAAGCTGACATTCCTGGTGGAAAACGACTTGCCCGAGACGATCGAAAGCCTTCAGGCCGAGGTCGCGCTGTTCGACAGCGAAGGCATCGTCGACCGGCTGACCATGCTCGATTTCCTGACCCTTCCGGCTGGCAAGAAGCGCGTGCGCCAGTTCGAGTTGCCCGGCGAAAGCTGTGACGCGCTCGGCGGCCTGCTGTTGAACGACATCAAGGTCTGCGATGCCGAGGGCGTGGATTGCATGGGCGCGCTCGAAACCGGTTCGAAGGCGGGTATTCCCTTCGACGGCTGAGGCCGGCCAGCGCATAATTGAGTGGACAATAGCTCCCGATGATGAATGACCAGGCCATGTTTGCGATGGGCTTGCCGGGCGGCACGCGCGAGCGTCTTGACGATGACGCGCTCGATGATGCTGTCGTGCGGGAAGATAGCCCCTTTGGCGCGGCGGCACCTGAGATCGCCCCCGAAATCGGCATTGCGCCTGCGTCGGACGTCGACCTTGACAAGGTGGTGTTCGAACTGAAGGCGGCGGCAAGCGCGGTCGGTTACGCACGGAAAGTGGAGTCCGCCGACGGGTCTGGCGAGACCGATGCCGTAGAATTGCCCCTGGAAGATGCCGAGCTCGGCGTTGTTCCTCAGGCAGGGTTTCTCGACAGGGGCACTGTGCGGGCGGGCAAGCGCCTTTCCGCTGCAACGCTGGCGTCTCTGTTAATCCATTCCGCCGCCTTTGCGTTCGCGCTGCATGTTGCCCGCGTCCTGCCGGAAGCGCCCATGGAAGAAGGCAGCACCGTCGTCAGCGTGATCATGGTCGGGAACGGCGATGTGGATGCCGCTGCAAGCGGCGCGGAGCCGACGATGGTTGAGGCCGAACCGGTGCCGGTGGAAACCGCGACGGCGGTCGAGGCCGAGCCGCTGGAGACCACTGCGGCCGAGCCGCTTGTGCCGCAGCCACCCGCCCCCGTTGAACAGGCCGCGCCGACGCCCGTCGAGACGCTGGCACCGCCGCAGACCGAGACCGCAGCGCCGGTGATCGCCGAACCGGTCGTCGCCCAACCAAGCACCCCGGCGGTGCTCGCCGCAGCGCCAAGCACGGCGCTTGCGCCCTCGACGGATCCGCCCGCGCCGCCGGTTGTCGAACAGGCGGTCTCACCCGCAGCAACGCCCGCGACCGCGCCCGTCGTCGCCGAAGCCCTGCCGCCGCAGGAGACGCCGGCCAACCCGCCGGCTGAAACGGCCGAGCCGCTGACGGCGCAAAGCGAACCGGTCGAAACCATCAAGGCGCAGGAGGACGATCCGGAGCTGGCCTACGATATCGATGCGCCCGTTCCCGCGCCGTCGCCGTGGAAGACGGAGCCGGTGCCCGCAGATCAGGTGGCCACCCGCAAGGCTGAGGAGCGCGCCAAACCGAAGCCCGTTGAACAGCGGCAGGTCGTCAAGCGGTCTTCGACCGGTTCCTCCGGCCAGTCAAACCGCGATGCGCGCAAGGGCGTCGCTTCGGGCACGGCCAACACCGGCGCGAGCCAGGCGGCCAAGGCGCGGGCTGGCAACAGCGGAAACGGCGAGGCGGAGATGGCCAATTATGCCGGCAGACTCAGGGCGAAGCTGCGCCGCTCCGTGGCCTCGGAACGCTATTATCGCGGCGTGGGAAGGCTGCAGTCGACCGTTGTCGTCAATGTGAGATTGAACCGCTCCGGCGCCATTGCCGGATTGTCTCTGGGCAAGTCATCCGGCAACAGCAAGGTCGATGCGATCGTGCTGCAGCGCGCCCGCGCCGCCGGTCCCTTCGGCGCGTTCCCGGCGAGCTATCGCGGCGCAAGCCACAATTTCTCCCTGCCGATTCAGCTCAATCTCGGCCGCTGAGGCAAGGATACCGTCTTACGATCCGATGGTGCGCTGAAGGCCCTGGATGGCCGGCTGGTAAGTGGGGTCGAGCTGCTTGGCCTTCTGATAGTAGGAGGCCGCCTTGGTGAAATCGCCCTGGCGTTCCAGTACAAGCCCGATATTGGCCCAGCTTTCGGCGACCGATTGATCCAGCGCCAGCGCCTTGTCGAAATCGGCGCGGGCGTTCTGGTCGTCGTTCAGCGCCAGATAGGAGACGCCGCGGCCATTATAGGGCTGCGGCGATTTCGGCGACAGCGAGATCGCCTTGGAGAAGTCGGCGATCGCCAGTTCCTGCTGACCGCGCTTCTGGTAGATCAGGCCGCGACTGTGATAGGCGCGCGGATCGGTGGTGTTGAGCTGGATGGCGCGGGTGTAATCGTTGAACGCGTCGTCAAGCTGGCCCGATTCGCGGTAGAGATTGCCGCGGCCGATATAGGCGACATCGTAATTGCTGTTGATCTGCAGCGCGCGGTTATAGTCGTTGAGCGCGTCCATCTGCCGGCCGAGGCTGCGTTCGATCAGCGCGCGGTTGGCATAGGCCTGGTAATAATTCGGATTGAGCGCGATCGCCTGGTTGAAATCCTCGATCGCCTTCCGGTCGTCGCCGGCGCGGCCATAGGCGGCGCCGCGCACATTGTAGGCGCCGGGATCGTTGGGGTTGGATGCGATCACGTTCGAAAGCGAGGCGATGTTCTGCTCGGAGCCCTGCGCGGCATCGATGGCGAGCACGTTCTGGTTCATGACCTGGCCGGTCTGGCAACCGGCGAGCAGGCCCACCGTGCCTGCCAACACGATATACCGGGCAAATCGCAGCTTGCCTGCCGTGAACGAGCCGCCCGAAAGCGCGCTGGTGATCTTCGTCATATCCATCCCCAATAATTGCATGCCTTTTGCGACAACAGCCGGCGGGAAGTTTTTGTTCCCCCTCCGGTTTCGAAAGAGGCTCCCCACAATCTACATGATCGAGGTTAAAATTCTGCCAAATAAAAAGGCGGGAACATGTGCTCCCGCCCTAAGAACGCATCAATGTGCTGAAAAAGCGACAATCAGCGAGAAACCAGACCTTCGCGAACGGCGCGCTTGCGAGCCAGCTTGCGAACGCGGCGGATGGCTTCCGCCTTTTCGCGCGCACGCTTCTGCGAGGGCTTTTCGTAATGGTCGCGCATCTTCATTTCGCGGAAGATGCCTTCGCGCTGCATTTTCTTCTTCAGAGCGCGGAGGGCCTGGTCAACATTGTTGTCGCGGACAAGTACTTGCACGTGTATCCCGTTCCTTGGTCGTTGGTGTCTGAGCCTGGCAAATACTTGCACGTTCAGGCATTGATTGGTCTTAAGGCGGTACAATCCGCCCATATCTGGCGTCGCGATTAACAGATCGCGGCCGATAAGTCCAGCCCTTACCGTAAGACAAGGGCTGGCAGAGCGAAAAATCCGGGCTTCGATTGACAGGATTCGCCGCCAAAGGCAATCCTTTTTGAAAGACCACGCCACGGAAATCGCGATGTCGAAGGCGGATCGAAAAAGCGTCGCAAAAAGGACGTTGCCTCGTATTCCGATTTGCGATTGGTATAGTGGCAACGACGCCGGCGAACCCCCGATGGAGCCCCATTATGCGCAAATATTCCGTTTTCGCTCTCGCGCGCGAGGCCATGCGCCATCACAAGGGCTGGGAGAAGCACTGGACCTCGCCGGAGCCGAAAAGCGAGTATGATGTCATCATCATCGGCGGCGGCGGCCATGGCATGGGCGCGGCCTACTACCTCGCCAAGGAACACGGCATCACCAATATCGCCGTGATCGAAAAGGGCTGGGTCGGCGGCGGCAATACCGGCCGCAACACCACGATCGTGCGGTCCAACTATCTCTATGACGAGAGCATGGATATCTACGAGCATTCGCTCAAGATGTGGGAGGGCCTGTCGCTCGATCTGAACTACAACGTCATGTTCTCGCCGCGCGGCGTAATGATGCTGTCGCATAATGAACATGACCGCCAGTCGTTCAAGCGTCATGTCCACGCCAATCGGCTCTACGGCATCGACAATGAATGGCTGACGCCGGTGCAGGCCAAGGACTACTGCCCGCCGCTCGATATCTCGGCCTCCGCACGCTATCCGGTCAACGGCGCCGCCCTGCAGCGCCGCGCCGGCACGGCCCGCCATGATGCGGTGGTCTGGGGCTATGGCCGCGCGGCGTCGGATCGCGGCGTCCACATCATCCAGAACTGCGAGGTCAAGGCGATCCGAAGGGGCGCGGATGGCGCGGTGACGGGGGTGGAGACTAATCGCGGCTTCATCGGCGCGAAGAAGATCGGCGTCTCCGCCTCGGGCCACAATTCGGTGGTGATGGCGATGGCGGATGTCCGCCTGCCGCTCGAAAGCCAGCCGCTGCAGGCGCTGGTTTCGGAACCGCTGAAGCCGATCTTCCCCTGCGTGGTGATGTCGAATTCGGTCCACGCCTATATCTCCCAGTCCGACAAGGGCGAACTTGTGATCGGTGCGGGCACCGACCAGTATAATTCCTATTCCCAGACCGGGGGGCTGCAGATCATCACCCATACGCTCGACGCCATCTGCGAGCTGTTTCCGATCTTTCGCCGGGTCAAGATGATGCGCCAGTGGGGCGGCATCACCGACAACACCCCGGACCGCTCGCCGATCCAGAGCGTGACACCGGTGCCGAACCTGTTCGTCAATTGCGGCTGGGGCACGGGCGGCTTCAAGGCAACGCCCGGTTCGGCGCATCTCTTCGCCCATCTCATCGCCAAGGGCGAGCCGCACAGGCTTGCCGCCGGCCTCACGCTCGAGCGCTACAATACCGGCCGGCTGATCGATGAAGCCGCCGCCGCCGCCGTTGCGCACTAGGAAAAGCCATGCTCTGGAACGTCAACAGGAAATGCGAGACCAGCGCCGGCATGGTGGCCTGGGGCAGCGCCGGCAAGGGGCCGCCGCTGGTGCTTGCCCATGGCTGGCCGTGGTCGTCGTTTTCCTGGCACCGCATTCTGCTGACGCTGTCGCATGCCTATACCGTCTACTGGTACGACATGCCCGGCTTCGGCCGCTCCGCCAAGGAGGCCGGGCAGGCGACGGGGCTTGATGTTCAGGGCCGGGTGTTCAAGGAGATGGTTCACTACTGGATGCTCGATGCGCCGCATGTTCTGGCCCATGATTTCGGCGGCGCCGTGACGCTGCGCGCGCATCTGCTCCACGATGTTCGCTATTCCAGCCTTACCTTGATGAATGTCGTTGCGCTGAGCCCATGGGGCTCCGAATTCTTCGATCATGTCGGCCGTCACGTCGATGCCTTCCAGCCGCTGCCGCCGCACATTCACGCGGCAATCGTCGAGGCCTATATCAAGGGTGCGCTGGTCAACGAGATCGATGCCACCGACCTGCGCGAACTGGTCAGCCCTTGGCTCACGCCCGAAGGCCACCAGAGCTTCTACCGTCAGTTCGCCCAGGCCGACGACGCCTTTACCGATGAATTCGCCGAGAAGCTGAAGCAGATCGCCTGCCCGGTCACCATCATCTGGGGCGAACGCGATCCCTGGATCCCGATCGAGCGCGGCCATCTTCTGGCGGGCCGGATCGGCGTGCCGCTTCATCCGCTTGCGGGCGCAGGGCACCTGCCGCAGCTGGAAGTCCCGCGCGGTCTCATCGACCTGATTATCTCTATTCCCGACGCCTTGCCCGAACTGGAGGGAAACTGAATGTTGCTGATTTACTGTCCCTATTGCGAGGAAGCGCGCAGCGAACTGGAGTTTACCGGCGCGGGCGAGGCGCATATCGCCCGGCCTGAAAACATGGTCGAACTCTCCGACGCGGACTTCGCCAATTATTTCTTCATGCGCACCAATCCCAAGGGGCTGCATTTCGAGCGCTGGCGCCATTCCCATGGCTGCGGCCGGTTCTTCAACGCCGCCCGCGACACCGTTTCCGACCGGTTCCTGAAAACCTACAAGACCGGCGAGCCGAAACCCGATCCGGCCGAGCTCGGCATGGGAGACGGCCAATGAGCGGCGCATTCCGGATTGCCGACAAGGGCCGGCTGACGCCCGCGAAAACCGTACGCTTCACTTTCGACGGCAAGACCTACACGGCGCTGGAGGGCGATACGCTGGCCTCGGCGCTGCTGGCCCACGGCGTCCATCTGGTGGGACGGTCGTACAAATACCACCGTCCGCGCGGCTTCCTGACGGCGGGTTCCGAGGAGCCCAACGCGCTGTTCGATATCGCCCGCGACAGCGCCCGCCGCCAGCCCAATGTGCGTGGGCCGGTGCAGGAAGTGTTCGACGGCATGAAAGCGGGCTCGCAGAACCGCTGGCCGTCGCTTTCCTTCGATGTCGGCGCGATCAACGATCTCGTCTCGCCGATGCTGATCGCCGGCTTCTACTACAAGACCTTCATGTGGCCGTTCAGCGCCTGGCACAAGGTCTATGAGCCTGCGATCCGCAAGGCCGCCGGCCTCGGCGTGGCACCGACGGAAGAAGATCCCGACAGCTATGCCAGCCGCTACGTTCATTGCGACGTTCTTGTGGTCGGCGCGGGGCTTGCCGGGCTTACGGCGGCGCTTTCGGCCGCGCGGGCCGGCAAAGACGTCATCATCTGCGACGAGAAGCCGGAGCCCGGCGGCGCGCTGCAATATGAGAGCGGCACCAAAATCGATGGCAAATCGGGCTATGACTGGGCGGTTGAAACCGCTGCCGAGCTCGCTGCCATGGACAATGTCCGCTACCTGCCGCGCACCACGGCTTTCGGCTACTACAACCATAATTTCCTCGGCCTGTGCGAGCGACTGACCGATCACCTGCCGAATGCGAAGGCCGACGGCCCGCGCGAGCGGCTGTGGCAGGTGCGGGCGGAAAAGGTGGTGCTGGCCACCGGTGCGATCGAACGCCCGATGGTGTTTCCCGACAATGACCGTCCGGGCATCATGCTGGCTTCGGCCGCGCGCAGCTATCTCAATCATTACGGCGTCGCGGTCGGCTCCAAGATCGGGGTCCACTGCGCCCATGATTCGGCCTATGAGGCCGCCTTTGATCTCGCCCGCGCGGGCGTGAAGGTGGTTGCCATCATCGATAGCCGCGCCGAGCCCGGCCCAGGCCTTGCCGAGGAGGCGAAGGCGCTCGGGATCACGCTCCATACCGGCCACAGGGTGGTCGGCACCAAGGGCCGGCTCAGGGTCAAATCCATGCGGGTCAAGGGCGGCGGCAAGCCGCGGGACTACGATATCGACGCGCTGATCACATCGGCAGGCTGGACGCCGTCCGTGCATCTGTTCTCACAATCGCGCGGCAAGCTCGCCTTCGATGCGGAAAACGAACGGTTCCTGCCGAGCGTCTATGCCCAGAACGCGGTCTCGGTCGGCGCCTGCAATGGCACCGATGCCGTGGCCGATCTGGTTGCGGAGGCTGCAGCGGCGGGCGGCGGCTTTGCCGAAATCGCGGCTGCGACCGAACACGCATGGACCGGCGGCATGCTGGGCGAATGCGATGATGCCGAGCCCTACGCCAAGGCTTTCATCGATTATCAGCACGATGTCTGCGCCAAGGATATCCGTCAGGCCGTGCATGAGGGCATGGCCTCGATCGAGCATATCAAGCGCTTCACTACCAACGGCATGGCGTCCGACCAGGGCAAGCTTTCCAACATGCACGGGCTGGCGATCGCCGCCGAAATGCTGGATCGGCCGATCCCGCAGGTGGGGCTCACCACCTTCCGCCAGCCGTTCACGCCGGTCACCTTCGGCACCCTGATCAACCATTCGCGCGACGCCCTGTTCGATCCGGCGCGCAAGACGCCGATCAACGCCTGGGCGGAGGCTGAGGGCGCGCCGTTCGAGGATGTCGGCAACTGGAAGCGCGCCTGGTATTTCCCGCACGCGGGCGAAACCATGCATGACGCGGTCAACCGCGAATGCCGCACGGTGCGGGAGGCGGCGGGCGTTTTCGATGCCTCCACCCTCGGCAAGATCGAGGTTGTCGGCCCGGATGCCGAAGCCTTCATGAACCTGATGTATTCCAATGCCTGGTCGACGCTGAAGCCCGGCAAATGCCGCTACGGTCTGATGCTGCGCGAGGATGGCTATATCTACGATGACGGCGTCGTCGGCAGGCTGGCCCACGACCGCTTCCACGTGACCACCACGACCGGGGGCGCGCCGCGGGTGCTGAACCTGATGGAGGATTATCTTCAGACCGAGTTCCCGCATCTGAAGGTCTGGCTCACCTCCACCACCGAACAATGGGCGGTGATCGCGGTGCAGGGGCCGAAGGCGCGCGAGATCATCGCGCCATTCGTTGAGGGTGTGGATATTTCCAACGAGGCCTTTCCGCATATGAGCCTTGCCGAATGCACGGTCTGCGGCGTTCCCGCGCGGCTGTTCCGGGTGTCGTTTACCGGCGAGCTTGGCTACGAGATCAACGTGCCCGCCGATTTCGGGCTCAAGGTCTGGGAAGCGGTGTTTGAACGTGCTGAAACCTTCGGGGCCTGCGCTTATGGCACCGAGACCATGCATGTGCTGCGCGCCGAGAAGGGCTATATCGTCGTCGGTCAGGATACCGACGGCACGGTGACGCCCTATGATGTCGGCATGGGCTGGGCGGTTTCGAAGAAGAAACCGGATTTCGTCGGCATGCGCGGCCTCAAACGGCCGGATCTCGTTGCCCAGGGGCGCAAGCAGCTCGTCGGCCTGATGGTCAAGAACAATCCCCGGCTGGTGCTGGAGGAGGGCGCGCATGTGGTGGCCGATCCTAATGCCGCAAAGCCGGTGCCGATGCTTGGCCATGTCACCTCGGCCTACTGGTCGGAGGCGCTGCAGAGTGGCATCGCCATGGCCGTGGTCAAGAACGGCCACGCCCTGAAGGGCCAGACGCTCTACGTGCCGATGCCGGAGCGCACGATCGCCGTCGAGGTGGTCGACACAGTTTTCTATGATCCTGAAGGAGCGCGCATCAATGGCTGAGCAATTCACAGCGGAACGCGACCTGCCGCTTGCCGGCGCCTATGGCGGCTCGGGCCTTGCCCGGCTGGTGGTGGCGCGCCCTGCCACCCGGCTTTCGCTCAGGGCCGGCGAGGACGCAATCCCCGGCCTCAACGGCATGCTGGAACTCGATCTGCCGGTGAAGCCGCTGACCTCCTCGGGCGGGGAGGGGCGCTATGCCTTCTGGCTTGGGCCCGACGAGTGGCTGGTGATTGACGAATACGAGGACGACCTCGCCGGTCGGCTCGGCCCGGCGGCAGGGCCCTATTCGGCGGTCGATGTCTCGCACCGCAATATCGCGATCATGGTCGACGGACCGGGCGCTGCCGCAACGCTGAACGCGGCCTGCCCGCTTGATCTGAGGCTCGAAAGCTTCCCGGTCGGAAAGGTCGCGCGCACGGTGCTCGGCAAGGCGGAGATCATCCTCTATCGCAAGGAAGAACAGACCTTCCGCGTCGAATGCTGGCGCTCGTTCGCGCCTTACGTCTTCGGTCTGCTCGATCAGGGGGCGAAGGACGCGGCCTATTGAGATCGCCTTTCAGCGATTAAAAGGCGCGCCGACATCGCTCACACCGTTTCCGGCCGATCCGCGGCGGCGAACTGGACCAGCGTGATCCATTCGGCCGACAGCGCCGGCTTGCGTTCGCCCTCGATCTCGACGGTGACGGCGTAGTTGATTGCGAGCAGTTCCGCGCCCCGGAAACGGGCATCCTTCAGCACGAACCGGCCGCGGACCTTTGCGCCGCTTTTCACCGGGGCCATGAAGCGCACCTTGTCGAAGCCGAAATTGATGCCCATGGTCTGCTCGCGAATGCGCGGGGCGCAATCGTAATTCATGGCGGAAAGCAGCGACAGCGTCAGAAATCCGTGCGCGATCGTGCCGCCGAAGGCAGTCTCCTTGCGAGCCCGTTCGGGGTCGGTATGGATGAACTGGTGGTCGAGCGTTGCATCGGCGAAGGTGTCGATCATCGATTGATCGACCGTGAACCAGCGCGACAGGCCGACTTCCTGTCCGATCAGTCCCTTGACGTCACCCAGAGAAATTTCGAGAACCATCGGGCCTTCTTTCGTCGCCTGAGGAGCGGTCAATGCGTCTCTCCTTCGTTAAGTCTCTCGGCATAGAGCGATACCGAGCGGGGTGCAAGCGCGATCTCGACGGCGCCTTCGCTTTGGCCGGCAAGGCTGTGCCAGCCGTCTTCGTGGGTCTCGGGCAGCAGGAACACGGCTTCCTCATGGCCACGATTGATGAGCACGGCAAGGCGCGTGGGATGGCCGGTCGTGGTCTCGGTGGTTGAAAGCACCATGCTGAGGCACTGGCATTCCGGGCACTCCCAGTCGGCCACATCCATGACCTTGCCATCGGGCCTGAGCCACAAAACGTCGTCGTCTGTGAAGAAATCCGTTTGCGAGAACACGGCGAAGCGCTTGCGCAACGCTGAGAGCTCGGCGGTGTGGGCCACCAGTTTCTCGTCCATATGCGCCCAGTCGATCCAGGTGATCTCGTTGTCCTGGCAATAGGCGTTGTTGTTGCCCTTCTGGCTGCAGCCACCCTCATCGCCGGCCTTCAGCATGATCGCGCCGCGGCTGACGAACAGCGTGGCGAGAAGGGCGCGCAGGTCCTGCCGGCGCCGGTTGTTGACCAGTTCGTTGTCGGTCTCGCCCTCGACGCCGTTGTTCCAGGAATAGTTCTCGTCGTGACCATCGCGGTTGTGCTCGCCGTTTTCGGCATTGTGCTTGTGCACATAGGCCGTCAGGTCATAAAGCGAGAAGCCGTCATGGGCGGCGATGAAATTCACCGAGCGCGTGCTGTTCTGGCCGTTTGTCGAAAAGATGTGCGAGGAGCCGGACAGTGCGTCGGCGAGCAGGCCGGTCATGGATGGATCGCCACGCCAGAATTTGCGGATGTCGTCGCGCGTGTTGTCGTTCCATTCCAGAAAGGGCGGCGGAAACTTGCCGAGCTGGTAGCCGCCGGGGCCGATATCCCAGGGCTCCGCGATCATCGTCCGGTCTTTCAGGACCGGGTCGTTGAGGATGGCGTGAAGCGTCTCGGAATCGGTATCGAAGCCCTCATACCGGCGGCCCAGCACCGGCGCCAGATCGAAGCGGAAGCCGTCGATCCCGGCCTGGGTCACGAAATGGCGCAGACTGTCGACGATATACTGGCGCACCATCGGATGGTCGCAGGCAATGGTATTGCCACAGCCGGTGTCGTTGATCAGCACGGAAGGGTCGTCATGGGCGAGACGGTAGTAGGTCGCGTTGTCGAGCCCGCGAAAGCTCACAATCCCACCGAATGGGTCGCTTTCGCCGCTGTGGTTGAAGACCAGATCGAGAATGACGCCGATGCCGGCCTGATGGAGGGCCTTCACCGCTTCCCGGAGTTCCGCGATGCCGCCCGGGCAGATGCGCGGCTCCAGCGCCATGAAGGTGACGGGATTGTAGCCCCAGGCATTGGTGAGGCCGAGCGGCTGCAGGTGGCGCTCGTCCATCCAGGCTGTCACCGGCAGAAGCTCGATCGCGTCGACGCCGAGTTTCTTCAGGTGATCGATTACGGCCGGGTGGCCAAGCGCTGCCACCGTGCCCCGTATTGGCTTCGGCACGTCGGGATGGAGCATGGTGAGCGCGCGCACGCCCGCCTCGTAGATCAGTCCGCCATCGGGAAAATCGACATGACCGATCTCCTCCGCGCTGTCGGCGACGACGATGCTCTTCGGCACCATGTCGGCGGTGTCGACGCCGAATTCGCTGAGATCGGGATCGAACCGGTAGGACCGGTCGACCTCGCGGGCATAGGGGTCGGTGAGCAATTTCGACGGGTCGGACCACAGCCCGTTCATCGGATCCCATTCGCCGAAAGCGCGGTAGCCGTAGCGCTGTCCGGGTTTGATCCCGTCCACCATCAGGCGGAACAGATTGCCGCCGGCATGCGCCATCGGCAGCTTCGCGGTTTGAGCGCCGGCCTTGTCGAACAGGCATAATTCCATGCCGGTGGCGGCTTCCGAATAGACGGAAAATTCCACGCCCCGGTCCAGAATGCGGACGCCGGGCTTTTTCGAAGGCTCGGACATCGCGCTCAGGTAATCACGGTCGGGGCGGTGCGGCCCGTTCGCTTGGCAATCTCGGCGACATGCTCGGCATAGGCGATCAGGTCGGCAAGCGTTTCCTGGGTGTCCTGTTCATGCTTGGCCGGGTCGGGCTCGTAGTGTTCGAGATAGACCCTGAGCGTGGCGCCGGAAGTGCCGGTGCCGGAGAGGCGGAAGACCACGCGCGAGCCGTTTTCGAACAGGATGCGGATGCCCTGGTGCCGGCTGACGGAGCCATCAACCGGGTCGTGATAGGCAAAGTCGTCGGCTTCAGTCACGGTGAGGTCGCGGAATGTGGTGCCGGCAAGCGTATCGAGCCGGGCCCTAAGCGTATCCATCAGCCCGTTGGCCGCTTCGGTTTCGATGCCCTCGTAGTCGTGGCGGGAATAATAGTTGCGGCCATATTCCGCCCAGTGCTTCTTGACCACATCGAGCGCGGGCTCGCCGCGCACCGCCAGAATATTGAGCCACAGCAGCACCGCCCAGAGCCCGTCCTTCTCGCGCACATGGTTGGAGCCGGTGCCGAAGCTCTCCTCGCCGCACAGCGTCGCCTTGCCGGCGTCGAGCAGGTTGCCGAAGAATTTCCAGCCGGTCGGGGTCTCGTAGCAGCCGATGCCGAGTTTTTCCGCCACGCGGTCGGCGGCCTGGCTGGTCGGCATCGAACGGGCGATGCCGGCGAGGCCGCCCTTGTAGGCCGGGGCCAGATGGGCATTGGCCGCGAGGATCGCGAGACTGTCGGAGGGCGTGATAAACACGCCGTGGCCGACCACCATGTTGCGATCGCCATCGCCATCCGATGCCGCGCCGAAATCCGGCCCGCCTTCGCCCATCACGGCGTCATAAAGCGCCTTGGCGTGGACAAGATTGGGATCGGGATGGTGGCCGCCGAAATCTTCTTTCGGCTCGAAATTCATCACCGAGCCTTCCGGCGCGCCGAGGCGGTTTTCCAGGATTTCCTTGGCATAGGGGCCGGTCACGGCGCTCATTGCATCAAACGAAATCCGGAAGCCCGCGGCGATATGAGAGCGGATCGCATCGAAATCGAAAAGCTGTTCCATCAGTTCGGCATAGTCGGTGACGGGATCGAAAACCTCGACCTCCATGTCATCGACCTTCGAGGTGCCGATCGCGTCGAGCGAAACGTCGGGAGCCTCGGAAATCCGGTAGCGGTCGATCAGCTTGGTGCGTTCATAGATCGCGTCGGTGATCTTTTCCGGCGCGGGGCCGCCATTGGCGGTGTTGTACTTGATGCCGAAATCCTCGTTCGGCCCGCCGGGATTGTGGCTCGCCGAAAGAATGATGCCGCCGAAGGCCTGATATTTGCGGATCATGTTGGAAGCCGCCGGCGTCGACAGGATGCCGCCTTGGCCGACCATCACCTTGCCGAAGCCGTTGGCGGCGGCCATCTTGATCGCGGTCTGGATCACTTCGCGGTTGAGATAACGTCCGTCGCCGCCGATCACCAGGGTCTTGCCCTTGAAGTCGCCGATGGAATCGAAGATCGCCTGAATGAAGTTCTCGGCGTAATGCGGCTGGGAGAAGACCGGCACCTTTTTCCGAAGGCCGGATGTGCCGGGCTTCTGGTCGGTGAAGGGTGTAGTCGGAATTGTCACGCTCATGGTTTCGACACCATCAAATCGAGTTGCTTGTAAAGATCGGCGTAGAGACCGGCGCTGGCCTTCCACGACACGTCGCTCTTCATGCCCTGCTTTTGCATGGTGAGCCAGGTTTTCTTGTCGTTATAGAGGCCGATCGTGCGGCGTATGGCGTGCGACAGCGACCACGGTTCGACCGGCGAGAACTGGACGCCGGTGGCGGCGTTGACGGCAAGGGCGGCCGGGTTGGCGTCGATCACGGTATCGGCAAGGCCACCGGTGCGCGCAACAACGGGAATGCAGCCATAGCGCAGCGCATAGAGCTGGGTCAGGCCGCAGGGCTCGAACCGCGAGGGCACGAGAATGGCGTCGGCGCCGGCCTGCACCATATGCGACAGCTTCTCGTCATAGCCGATAATGGTGCCGACCCGGCCTGGGTAATAGCGCGCGGCATTGCGGAAGGCTTCCTCAAGCCCCGGTTCGCCGGAGCCGAGCACGGCGAGCTTTCCGCCCATGGCCACCAGATCGCCGACGACGGAGGCGAGGATATCCATGCCCTTTTGCCATGTCAGGCGCGATACGACGGAGAAGATCGGGGAATCGTCATTGTCGAGGCCGAAGGTCTCGCTCACGGCCTCGCGGTTGGCAAGCCGCCCCCTGGGCTTGTGGGCGGAATAGCGACTTGCAATGGTGTCGTCGCTCGCCGGGTCCCAGACATCGGTGTCGATGCCGTTGACGATGCCGTGCACGGTATGGGCGCGGGCCGAGATCAGTCCTTCCAGACCCATGCCATATTGCGGGGTCTGGATCTCGCGGGCATAAGTGGGACTGACGGTGGTCACCATCCAGGCGGTCTGCAAGCCGCCCTTCAGGTAGCTCACCCTGCCGTAATATTCGACGCCGTCAACGGCCAGAGCGTGGTCGGGAAGGCCGAGCCAGGGGAAGATGCCGGTATCAAAATTTCCCTGGAAGGCGATGTTGTGAATGGTCAGCATCGAAGGCTTTTCCGGCGTCGGGCCGAACCGCATATAGACCGGCGTCATGGCCGCCTGCCAGTCATGAGCATGCACCAGATCGGGCTCCCAGCCGGGTATGGCGCCGGCGGCGATATCGGCCGCGGCCTTGGAAAGCGCGCCGAAGCGCCGCCAGTTGTCGGAATAGCCCTCGCCATGGGGCGCGTTGTAGGGATTGCCGAAACGGCTGAACAGGGCAGGGGCGTCGAGGATGAGAAGGTCCAGGCCGTCATGGCGGGCTTCAAGCACGTTCGCCTGCTCGCCGAACAGATCATAGAGCGTGATCACCTTTTCGGCCTTGTCGCCGACCGCCTTCATCACCGCCGGATAGCCCGGGATCAGCGTGCGGGTGTGGATCCCGTAGGAGGCCAGCGCAAGCGGCAGCGCGCCCGCGACATCTGCAAGCCCTCCCGTCTTGATCAGCGGGTAGATTTCCGAGGCGACGGAAAGAACCTTCATGTTTTATGTGTCCAGTTTATCAATCATTGACTGCGTAATGAGGCAGATGCCGCTTTCGGTGCGGCGGAAACGACGGGCGTCGAGCTCGGGATCTTCGCCGACGATGAGGCCTTCGGGAATATGAACGCCGTGGTCGATGATCACGTTCCTGAGCTGGGCATAGCGGCCGACGTGAACCCGAGGCAGAACGACCGCGCCTTCGAGGCGGGAATAGGAATTGGCGCGCACGCCGGTGAAAAGCAGGCTCTTGTAGAGCTGCGAACCGGAAATGATGCAATCGCCGGACACCACCGACGAGATCGCCGACCCGCGGCGGTTCTCATCGTCATGCACGAATTTCGCCGGCGGGGTGACCTCGGAATAGGACCAGATCGGCCAGGACTTGTCGTAGATATCGAGTTCGGGCACCACGCCGGTCAGGTCGATATTGGCCTGCCAGTAGGCGTCGAGCGTTCCGACATCGCGCCAATAGGCCTGCTCCTCGTAGCTGGAGCGGATGCAGCTCTTCGAGAAGCGATGCGCCAGCGCCTTGCCGTTCTTTACGATGTAGGGGACGATATCCTTGCCGAAATCGCGGCTGGAGGTCGGGTCAGCGGCATCGCGGTAGAGGCAATCGAACAGAAACTTGGTCTTGAAGACGTAAATGCCCATCGAGGCGAGCGCCATCGTCTCATTGCCGGGAATGCCGGGCGGATTGGCGGGCTTTTCGACGAAATCGACGATCCGGTCGTTCTCATCGACATGCATGACGCCGAAGCCCTTGGCCTCCTCCACCGGCACTTCCAGGCAGCCGATCGTGATGTCGGCGCCGTCGTTGACGTGCTGGCGCAGCATCATCTCATAGTCCATTTTGTAAATATGGTCGCCGGCCAGAATGATCATGTATTCCGGACCGTAGGAATCGATGATGTCGATGTTCTGGTAGACCGCGTCGGCGGTGCCCTCATACCACTGCGTTTCGGAAACGCGCTGGGAGGCGGGGAGCACGTCGAAGCTCTCGTTCCTTTCCGGGCGGAAGAAGTTCCAGCCCTGATGAAGATGGCGGATGAGCGAGTGGGCCTTGTACTGGGTCGCGACCCCGATGCGGCGGATGCCGGAATTGAGCGCATTCGACAGCGCGAAATCGATGATCCGGGTCTTGCCGCCGAAATAGACGGCGGGCTTGGCGCGGGTATCCGTCAGCTCTTTCAGCCGGCTCCCTCGACCGCCGGCCAGAACATAGGCCATGGCGTCACGCGCCAGCGGCTGTCCCATGCGATTGTTCATCCTTCCCTCCCCAAAAATTACTCTTCCGGTTCCAGCATGATCGTGGCGAGCGGCGGCAGCATCAGGCCGGCGGAGATGCCGCCATTGGCGTGGCTTTCGGCGCGCACGCGCCCGCCATTGCCCAGCCCGCTGCCGCCGTAGATTTCAGCGTCTGTATTCAGGATTTCCCGCCAGATGCCTGCCTTGGGCAGCGGCACGTGATAGCCGTCGCGCGGCACGGGGGTCAGGTTGCTGACGACCACGATCGGCTTTTCGCCGGGCGCCTTGCGCTGCCAGGCGAAGACGGAGTTGTCGTGATCGTCGACGATGGTCCACTCGAAGCCTTCCGGCTCGCAGTCGCGGGCGTGAAGCGCGGGTTTGGCGCGGTAGGTGAAGTTCAGATCGCGCACCAGCCGGCGCACACCCTCATGGGTATTGTAGTCGAGAAGGTTCCAGTCGAGCGCGCGCGCCTCGCTCCACTCGCTCCACTGCGCGAATTCCTGGCCCATGAACAAGAGTTTCTTGCCGGGATAGGCCCACATGAAGGCGTAGTAGGCGCGCAGATTAGCGAATTTCTGCCAGTCGTCGCCGGACATCTTGGCGATCAGCGATCCCTTGCCGTGCACCACTTCGTCATGGGAGAGCGGCAGCACGAAGTTTTCGGTAAAGGCATAGGTCAGGCCGAAGGTGATTTCCTGGTGGTGGTGCTTGCGGTGCACGGGCTCGCGGCCGAAATAGGTCAGCGTGTCGTGCATGAAGCCCATATTCCACTTGAAGCCGAAGCCAAGGCCGCCCTCATGGACCGGCTGCGAGACTTTCGGCCATGTGGTCGATTCCTCGGCGATGGTCATCATCTCGGGATGCTGCCCGTAAACCGCCTTGTTGGTCTCCTGGATGAACCGCACCGCGCCGAGATTGGCGTTGCCGCCATATTCATTCGGGATCCATTCGCCGTAGTTGCGGGAGTAATCGAGATAGAGCATCGACGCCACCGCATCGACGCGCAGACCGTCGACATGGAACTTCTCGCCCCAGTAAAGCGCGTTGTTGAGCAGATAGGACGCCACCTCGGTGCGATCGAAATTGTAGATCGCGGTGTTCCAGTCGGGATGAAAGCCCTTGCGCGGGTCGGCATGTTCGTAAAGCGCCGTGCCGTCAAAATTGCGCAGACCATGCTCGTCGGTCGGAAAATGCGCCGGGACCCAGTCGAGCAGCACGCCGATGCCGACCTTGTGGCAGCCATTGACGAAGCGGGCGAAGCCCTCCGGCTCGCCGAAGCGGGCGGTCGGCGCGTAAAGCCCGGTGGTCTGGTAGCCCCAGGACGGGTCGAAGGGATATTCGGACACTGGAAGGAATTCGATATGGGTGAAGCCCATGTCGGCGCAATAGGGGATCAGCCGGTCGGCGAGTTCGTCCCACGACAGAAACGACCCGTCATCCCGACGCTGCCATGAACCCGGATGGACCTCGTAGATCGAGATCGGTTCGCGGCGCTTGTCGCTTGAGGTCCAGTGTTCGCGATGCTCCTCGTCGTCCCATTCCTGCTCAAGTTCGGCCGCCGTCAGCGATGCCGTCTGCGGGCGCAATTCGCTGCGGCGGGCAAAGGGATCGGCCTTCAGCGGCAGGAGAGTGCCGTTGGAGCCGATGATTTCGTATTTATAAGGCGTGCCGGGCTCGACTTCGGGCGCGAAGATTTCCCACACGCCGGAATCGGAACGGAACCGCATCATGTGGCGCCGGCCATCCCAGTTGTTGAAGCTGCCGACCACGGAGACGCGGCGCGCATTCGGCGCCCACACGGCAAAATGAAAGCCCTTCACCCCCTGATGGGTCATGGGATGGGCGCCGAGCTTGTCGAACAGGCGGAGATGGGAGCCCTCGCGGACGAAATAATCGTCCATCGGCCCCAGAACCGGCCAGAAACTGTAGGGATCGGTTACCGTCCACGTCACGTCGCCGCGCCTTGCGCGATAACGGATCGGGACGAAGCTTGTGAGCGCCAGTTTCCCTGAGAAGAAGCCGGATGGATCCACCTGCGTCAACACGCCGAGAGGCTCGCCCTCAAGGTCGAAGGCCTCGACGCTCTCCGCCCCCGGCAGGAAACACCGGGCGACGAGATGACCGTTGATTTTCTGAATGCCAAGCACGGAAAACGCGTTCCCATGCGTGGCGTTCAAAATGGCTTCGATATCTCCTCTCGGCGGGGCGAAATCCCCGCCTTTATCCGGATCGACTGGCTCCGGTTGTCTCATAAGGCACCCCAAATGTCGCGAGCATACTCCCTGATGGTTCTGTCGGAGGAGAACCACCCCATTCGCGCAGTATTCCTTATTGCTTTAACGTTCCATGACGTCCGATCGTTCCATATCGCGTCGACTTCACGCTGAGCGGCGGCGTAGGCGTCGAAATCGGCGGCGACCATGAACCAGTCATGATCGTAGATGCCGCCGATGAGATCGGCATAGCGGCCGGGATCGTCGTGGGAGAACACGCCGGACGAGATCGCCGACAGCGCCTGCGACAGCTCCTTGGAGCCCTCGATCAGCTCGCGCGGATTATAGCCGTCGGCGCGGGTCGCCTCGACCTCCTCGGCGGTCATGCCGAAGATCACCATGTTCTCCGCGCCGATCCAGTCGCGCATTTCGACGTTTGCGCCGTCCAGCGTGCCGATCGTCAGCGCGCCGTTGATCGCGAACTTCATGTTGCCGGTGCCCGACGCTTCCATGCCGGCCGTCGAGATCTGCTCGGAAAGGTCGGCTGCCGGGATCATCACCTCGGCGGTGGAGACGTTGTAGTTCGGGATGAACACGATCTTCAGCAGGCCGCGCACCGCCGGGTCGTTGTTGATCACACGGGCGACGTCGTTGGCGAGCTTGATGATCAGCTTGGCGTTGTGATAGCTCGGCGCCGCCTTGCCGGCGAACAGCTTCACGCGTGGCACCCAGTCCATTTCCGGATGCGAGCGGATCTGGTCGTAGAGCGCCACTGCCTCGATGATGTTGAGAAGCTGGCGCTTATATTCATGGATGCGCTTGATCTGGATATCGAACATCGCCGACGGGTCGATGCGGGTGCCGAGCCGTTCGCCGATCAGGTTCGAAAGCCGAACCTTGTTCTCGCGCTTGACCGCGTCGAATTTCTCCTGAAAGGCGGCATCCTCGGCGAAGGCGTCGAGCGCCTTCAGCTTTTCGGCATCGTCGAGGAACTCGTCGCCGATGGAATCGCGGATCAGCCGGGTGAGCTTCGGGTTGCATTCCTTCAGCCAGCGTCGTGGCGTGATGCCATTGGTCTTGTTGTTGATCCTGTCGGGGTGGAGACGGTGGAGATTGTAGAACACCGTTTCCTTCATCAGCTCTGTATGAAGCGCCGAGACGCCGTTGATCGAATGCGAGCCGAGGAAGGCGATATTGCCCATGCGCACGCGGCGTTCGCCGCCCTCGTCAATCAGCGAGATCTGGCGGATTGCATCGTCGCTGGCGCCCTTCTGCTTGCGGGCATCAATGAGAACCTTGGCGTTGATCTGGTAGATCAGCTGCATGTGGCGCGGGAACAGCCGCTCGAACAGCGGAACCGGCCAGCTTTCCAGCGCTTCGGGCAGCAGCGTGTGGTTGGTGTAGGCGAAGGTCTTGACCGTGATGTCCCAGGCATCGTCGAACGCCATGTCGTGAATGTCGATCAGAAGCCGCATCATCTCGATCACGGCAATTGCCGGATGCGTGTCGTTGAGATGGATCGCGACCTTGTCGGGAAGGTTGGTGAACTCTCCGAACTGCTGCTTGTGTCGGCGCAGAATGTCCTGCAGCGATGCGGAGGAGAAGAAATATTCCTGCCGCAGCCTGAGCTCCTGTCCCGCCGGGTTGGCGTCGGCGGGGTAGAGAACACGGGTGAGCGTCTCCGCCTTGGTGCTTTCCTGCAGCGCGCCGATATGGTCGCCGGCATTGAACTTGTCGAGCAGGATCGGGTCGATCGCATCCGCCGACCACAGCCGGAGCGTGTTGACGCGCTTGGCGCGCCAGCCGACGACCGGGGTGTCGTAGGCCTCGGCCATCATCCGCTCGGCCGGCTTCCAGACATAGCGCGGCTCTGCGCCGCCTTCCTCGATGATGTCGACCTTGCCGCCGAAATTGATCTCGTAGGTGCTTTCGCGGCGATGGAATTCCCAGGGGTTGCCGTGGGCGAGCCAGGTTTCCGGCAGTTCCACCTGCCAGCCATCGGCGATCTCCTGGCGGAACAGGCCGTTGACGTAGCGGATGCCGTAGCCATAGGCCGGCACGTCGACGGTCGCCATGGATTCCATGAAGCAGGCCGCAAGCCGCCCGAGGCCGCCATTGCCGAGTGCCGCGTCCGGCTCAAGCCCGGCGATCTCCACCAGATCCACGTCGAGCTTGGCAAGCGCCTGGTTGACGGCGTCGATCATCTCCAGATTGGATATTGCATCGCGCAAAAGCCGGCCGATCAGGAATTCCAGCGACAGGTAGTAGACCCGTTTGGAGCCGGCGGCATAGGTCTGCCTCGTGGATTCCATCCATTCGTCGGTAATCCGGTCGCGGATCGCCAGAATGACGGCGCGCAGCCAGTCATGCGGCTTGGCGACGATTGTGTCCTTGCCGACCTGATAGATCAGCTTTTCCAGGATGCTGGCGGCCAGTTCGTCAGCATCGTGAGAGCGCGGGGTGGGCAGCGGGAGATCGGAGGTGGTCACTTTGTTCATCGTTTTTTCCGTCAATAAAAGGCTGGAAAATTGGGAGCTTCGACCGTCTGAAATTTGGACCCTCCAGCTCTGAAGAACCTGATGGGCATATTCTTTCGTGCAATTTATGCACTGATATGACGCACTTGCAACAAAGCGATAGCGGCAGGCGGGTTTTTCTTTCAGAGCTTGAAGACGCCGCCCTTCAGCTTGTCCCGCAAAGCGGCAGGAAAATGGCCTGGGCGCATTTCGGGCACAGGCGGGTCACCGGCCCCTTGCGTTCTCCGGTGCGGACCTGGTCGGTTCAGCGCACCGTCTCGGGCACCGGCACGACGTCGACCGCCTGGGTCGCCTTGTGCTCGCCATAGGTCTTCATGACGCCGAGAACCGGCACGACATCGGCATAATCGCGGCCATAGGCGACCACGATATGATCCGAGCCCGCCTCGATATTGTTTGTCGGGTCAAGCTCGATCCAGCCAAGCGCGCCGCCGCACCAGACCCGGACCCATGCATGCATCGCATCCGCGCCTTCGAGCCGCGGCTTGCCGGGCGGGGGAATGGTGCGCAGATAACCGCTGACATAGCCGGCCGGAATGCCGATCGCGCGCAGCGCCGAAATCATCACATGCGAGAAGTCCTGGCAGACGCCGCGGCGGAGGTGAAAGGCCTCCATCGGCGTGCTGTCGACCGTCGTCGCCTCGCCGTCATAGGCGAAATCGTCATGAATGCGCGCGCAGATCGCCTTGGCGATCTGGTGAACGCTCATGCCGGCTCCCGCACTTTCCCGGCCATAGGCGCCGATAGCGGGGTCGTGGGGAATGCGCGGGCTGGCGCTCAGGAAATGATGCGGGGAATCCCGGCCGAGATCGAGAATGCGGGCATATTCTTCGCGAAGGCGCGGCAGTTCCGGCGAAAAGGCGAGCGTGGTGCGAGGCGGCTCGACATTGACGCGCGCCTTCATCGTGACCGCGAAGCTCTGATGCGGCGGGTCGATCAGCGTCGCGATTGCCGGATGACCGAAGAAATCGGTGAAGCCGCGCTGCTCGCTCGGCGGTGGGTCAAACTTCACGTGACCGGCAATCAGGCGCTGGCTCTGTGTGGAGGCCAGCGGCAGCACGCGGGTGATGTGACGCGCGAGTGAGGCGGGCGTGTCGTAGTGATATTCCATCTTCAGCGAGAGATCGTAGAGCATCATCCCTCACAGATAGCTTTGGGCGAGACAGTCGGAGAGCGTCTCGAAATCGCGCTCCAGCGTCGCATAATAATCGATCGAGATGGAATTGGCGGTCATCACCGCAAGGCCGGACTGGACGCGCATGGTTTCGCGGTGAAGCGGGGACATCTGGGTCATGTGGCCCTGGCTCGGCAGTTTCTCCACTTCGGCCAGCATCTGATTGAGCTGGAACAGCACCGAGCGCGGGTTCTGCGGGTCGAGCGCCAGGAGGTCGGTGATCGTCAGCCGGTCGGTGTTGACGTTGTAGTGACGCCGGTGGGTCATGACGTTGTCGCCGATCTCCAGCAGGATATCAAAGGCGCCGTCGGGCGCGTCCTCGCCGGAAAGCTCGCCCAGAAGCCGGGTCATATGCAGGCCGCGTTCTAGATAGCGGCCGATCGACAGGAACCGCCACCCGGTGGAACGATACATGTTTTCGTGGACGAGACCGGCAAAGCCCGCGAGCTTGCGCAGCAGGATCGTGATCGCGTGGGCGGCGTCATCGCCGGGATTGACCCGGTCCACGAAGCGGCCGGCGGTCTTGGAAAGGTCGTTCAGCGCCAGCCAGCCATCGGGCGAGAACCGGTCGCGGATATTGCCGGCCGAATAGACCGCGCTGTCGATATCGCGCATCAGGCTCTTGGGCAGCGCGGCCTCCGTCAGATCGATGCCCGCATGGTCGAGATAGGCTTCCACCCGCGTCAGCAGCGCCTGACCGCGGTCGTCGACCTCGGCGAAGCGGCCGTGCCAGGCCCTGAGAATGCGCAGATTGCCTTCGGCGCGCTCAATGTAGCGACCGAGCCAGAACAGATTGTCGGCGGCGCGGCTCGGCAGGTTTGCAGGATGGTTGCGCGGCACCCTGCTTTCGCGGGTCAGAAGCGTCGGACGGGCGACCGGAGTCTTGCTTACTACCCAGACGTCGGCGGCCCTGCCGCCGGCCTGCATGGCGATCGCGGCGACATCGTCGGAGGAGCCGATGCGGGCGAAACCGCCCGGCATCAGCTTCCAGCCGTCATCGGTGCGGGCGGCGAAGACGCGCAGCGAGAACGGGTGCGGCTCCAGCTTGCCGTTGATGAAGGCGGGCGCGGTCGAGAGCTTCACCGCTTCCTGACCGACAAGCCAAGGCCCGCGTTTTTCAAGCCAGCGCGACACCGCGCCCGGCCGCCGTTCGCCAAGCCGCCTGCCGGAAAACGACAGGCCGGAATCGTCAAAGAAAGGCTGGCGGGAATAGGCGGGGCCGATCAACATCTGATCGAGATTGGCGGCGACATGGGCGCGCTCGTTCTCCTGGCCGCACCACCATGTCGCAATCGACGGGATCTTCAGATCCTCGTTCAGAAGCCGCCGCGACAGGGCCGGCAGGAAGGCGAGCAGCGCGCGGGTTTCGACGATGCCCGACCCCAGCGCATTGACCATGGTGAGGTTGCCGGCGCGGATGGCGCTGACCATGCCGGGCGTGCCGATGCGCGACTGCTGGTTAAGCTCCAGCGGGTCGGTGAAATCGGCATCGAGACGCCGCCAGAGCACGCTGACCGGCATCGGCCCGGCGACGGTGCGCACCATCAGCCGGTCGTTGACGACGATCAGGTCCTCGCCCTCCAGCAGCGAAATGCCGAGATAGCGGGCGATATAGGCGTGTTCGTAATAGGTCTCGTTGGCGGGGCCGGGGGTCAGCACGCCGAAACGGCCTTCGCCGCCATAGGTTCCCGATTGCAGCGCATCGCGAAACGCGCCGAAGAAGGAGGCGACGCGGCGCACATGCATGTCGCCGTAAATGCCGGAAAAGGCGCGCGAGGCGGCGACCCGGTTTTCAAGCGCGAAGCCCGCGCCGGAGGGGGCTTGAGCCCGGTCGGACAGCACCCACCATTTGCCTTCGGGGCCGCGACCCACTTCGAAGGAAATGAAATGCAGGAAGTGGCCGCCGGCGGGCGTGACGCCGACGAGCGGGCGCAGGAATTCGCTGTTGGAGGCAACGAGCGCCGGCGGAATGAAGCCTTCCGCGACCAGCCGGTTGTCGCCGTAAAAATCGGCCATCATCGCTTCCAGCAGATCGGCGCGCTGCTTCAGGCCCTCGGCCAGCTCCTGCCATTCATCGTCGTCGATGATGACGGGGATGTGGGAGAACGGCCATGCACGGGCGTCGTCCTGGCCGTCATAGGCGCGGTAGAACACGCCGGCGTCGCGCAGATAGCGGTCGGCGCGCGAGAACCGCTCGGCGAGTTCGTCGGTGGTCATGCCGGAGAGCGCGTTGACGAAGGGCTGCCAGACCGGGCGCACCTTTCCCTCGGCGTCGACCATCTCGTCGGGAATGCCGGGGAGGGGGGCATAATTGCCGGCGTTCCAGGCGATCGCGGGCTCTGCCTCGCTATCCTGTTCGACCCTGTGCCGTTCAGCGGAATTCTCCGCTTTCGCCTCTGCCATCTGGCGCGTCCCTGCCGCCCACGATTAAAAAGCCGCTTCCCGCTACCGGGAATGTTCAGCCGCGTTGATACTATCGAAGCGGCGGGAGTGCTCAGACTTCCGCCGTTTTGCCGGACCGCTGCCCGGTCCAGTGGCGCATCGCAGGCGAGGCGCGGCCTGGAAATGTCACAATCCGGCCGGCCGTCTGAGATCGAGCGTCAGCGGAAATTCCGGCGACGGCGCCTCGTTGAAAACGGCGTAGCCGCCAGCCGTATGGCCCGAGGGCTCGAACCGCGCCAGACGGCGCGCTTCCGCCTCGTTTCCGTTGACCGGGAACGTCTCATAATTCCGCCCGCCGGGATGCGCAACATGATATATGCACCCGCCCACCGATCTTGCGGACCATGTGTCGTAAATGTCAAATGTCAGCGGCGTGTTGACCGGCAGGACCGGATGGAGGCCGGAGGCCGGCTGCCACGCCTTGAACCGCACGCCGGCCACGGAAACGCCGGACTTTTCCGTGGGTTTCAGCGGCACCTTGCGGCCGTTGCAGGTGACGATGTAGCGCTCCGGGGCGTTGCTTTCGAGCAGAACCTGAAGCCGCTCCACCGACGAATCGACATAGCGCACCGTGCCGCCGGCGGCACCCTGTTCGCCCATGACGTTCCACTGTTCCAACGCCTGTCTCAGTTCCAGCCGGTTGCCCTCATACTCGACCTCACCGAAGAAGGGGAAACGGAACTGCAATTGCGCCTCGAACCATTCCGGGCGCAGTTCGAGGCCGTTTTCCTTAAGGTCCTGCAGCACATCCATGAAATCCTGCCAGATGTAGTGCGACAGCATGAAGCGGTCGGAAAGGGCGGTGCCCCAGCGCACGAACTTGCCCTCGATCGGGTTCTTCCAGAACCGCGCCAGAAGCGCGCGCACGAGCAATTGTTGCGCAAGGTTCATGCGCGCATTCGGCGGCATTTCGAAACCGCGGAATTCGACAAGGCCAAGCCTGCCGGTCGGGCCGTCCGGCGAAAACAGCTTGTCGATGCAGATCTCGGCGCGGTGGGTGTTGCCGGTGACGTCGATCAGCAGATTGCGGAACAGCCGGTCCACCAGCCAGGGCAGGGGCGGCATGACGCCGGCCTGCGGATGGGGGATTTGCGCCATCGCGATTTCGAGTTCGTAGAGCGAGTCGTGGCGCGCCTCGTCGATGCGCGGGGCCTGCGAGGTCGGGCCGATGAACAGGCTCGAGAACATGTAGGAAAGCGATGGGTGGCGCTGCCAGTGCAGGACCACGCTCTTCAACAGGTCCGGTCGCCGCAGGAACGGGCTGTCGCCCGGATTGGCACCACCGACCACAACATGGTTGCCGCCGCCGGTGCCGGTGTGGCGGCCGTCGATCATGAACTTGTCGGCGCCGAGCCGCGTCATCCGCGCTTCTTCATAGATCGCGGTCGTGGTCTCCACGCATTCCTTCCAGTTGGCGGCCGGATGGATGTTGACCTCGATGACGCCCGGATCGGGCGCGACCCGGATGACGTTGATGCGCTCGTCATGCGGCGGCGGATAGCCCTCGATATGGATCAGCAGACCAAGCTTTTCGGCGGCCCGCTCGGCGGAGGCGATCAGATCGAGATACTCCTCCAGCGATGTGGTCGGCGGCATGAACACGCACAAGCGGCCATCGCGCGGCTCGACGGACAGCGCGGTGCGCACATAACCGCCGATCGACGGCCCGGCTCCGGCGCGCGCCGGCTGCGGATTGTCCTCGAACGGCGTGAAGCTTGCTTGCGGCAGCGGCCGGCCCTCGTCCAGACGGTAGTCGGGCAGGGGCTCGCGCCGGACGGAGGGGTCAAGCGGATTGGTGAAGGGGTATTGCGATTGCGGGATCCAGGCCAGCGCATCGAGCGGCAGGCGGAAGCCGACAGGACTGTCGCCGGGGATCAGGAAAATGCGGCCGCGCCGCGTGGTCCATTTTTCCGAAACCCATTTGAGGCCTGACGCGCGGCCCTGCCAGGCCTGCACCGGCAGCACATAGCCGGTCGGGCGCGTCAGGCCACGCTCGAACACCTTGGTGATACGGGCGCGGTCTTCCGGGTTCTTGAGTTTGGAATTGGACGGATCGACATTTTCCGGCAGGTTGCCTTCCCGGATCAGCCATTCCGCCGGGTCCTCGAAGGCCGGTTCAACCATTTCCGGGTCGATGTCGAGTTCACCGGCGATCGCCTGCAGCAGCCGTCCGGCGTCGTTCTCATCAACTTCGGTGTCGCGCTTTTCATCGGCGATCAGGCTCTGGTTGTTCCAGATCGGGATGCCGTCCTTGCGCCAGTAGAGCGAGAAGGTCCAGCGCGGCAGGCTTTCGCCGGGATACCATTTGCCCTGGCCGTAATGCAGGAAGCCGCCGGGGGCGAAGCGCTCGCGCAGGCGGCGGATCAGCTCGTCGGCGAGCCCGCGCTTGGTGGGGCCGACAGCGCCGGTGTTCCACTCGTCGGATTCGAAATCGTCGATCGAAACGAAGGTCGGCTCGCCGCCCATGGTGAGGCGCATGTCGGTTTCCTCGAGCAGTCTGTCGACCTTTTCGCCGAGCGCGTTCAGCGCCTCCCAGCTTTCATCGGAAAACGGCTTGGTGATGCGCGGGTGTTCGGCCACCCGCGAGATCGTCATGTCGAAATCGAAGCTGGTTTCTGCCTCGCCGTAATAGCCGCCGGTGATCGGCGCGGCATTGCGGAAATGCGGCGTGGCGGCGAGCGGAATATGGCTTTCGCCGGTCAGAAGCCCCGAGGTCGCGTCAAGGCCGATCCAGCCGGCGCCCGGCAGGAATACCTCCGCCCAGGCATGGAGATCGGTGAAATCGTGATCCGTGCCGGACGGGCCGTCGATTGCCTTCAGGTCGGGCTCGAGCTGGATCAGATAGCCGGAGACGAAACGGGCGGCGAGGCCCATATTGCGCAGGATCTGCACCAGAAGCCAGGCCGAGTCGCGGCACGAGCCGGACTTCCGCTCCAGCGTTTCCTCGGTCGTCTGCACGCCGGGCTCCATGCGGATGATGTAGTCGACATCGTGCTGGAGATTGGCGTTGATGCCGACGATCATGTCGACTGTACCCTGGCCGGGCGTGAGGTCGAGTTTTTCCATATAGGCTTTCAGGCGCGGTCCCATTGGCTCCGGGGTGCGGTAGATCGACAGGTCTTCGCGGATCGCCTCGTCATAGGCGAACGGGTATTTGGTCGCCTGTTCCTCGACGAAGAAGTCGAACGGATTGTAGACCGACATGTCGGCGACAAGATCGACCTCGATCTTGAACTCCGTCACCGGCTCGGGAAACACGAAACGGGCCTGGTAATTGCCGTAGGGGTCCTGCTGCAGATTGACGAAGTGATTGTCCGGCTTGACCTTCAGCGAATGGCTGATCACCTTGGTCTTGGAATGCGAGGCAGGCTTCAGCCGGATGATCTGCGGGCCGAGATTGACCGGCTTGTCATATTTGTAATGGGTGAGATGGTAGATCGCTGCTTTGATTGACATATGCGTCCTTGCCTGCCTCAGGGCGCGCGACTGCATCCGCCCTTCAGTATTCCCCTGTTCTTGTCAGTGAGTGTGGGCAAAGCACAGCGATAAAGCAAGGCAGTTTACCGGAGGCGCCCGAAAATCGCGGCCGGCCGCCCGCCTCAGTCCAGCGTGGTGTTGAAGCGGGTGACCGCGACGGTGATGGCGACAAGGGCGATGGCGGCGAGCATGGCGCTGTCGAAGCCGAGTATAGTGATATCGGCGCCCTTCAGCATGATCGCGCGCACGATCCGCAGATAGTGCGTCAGAGGCAGGCATTCGCCGAGATACTGCGCCCATTTCGGCATGCCGTCGAAGGGGAACATGAAGCCGGACAGAAGAATGCTCGGCAGGAAGAACATCATCGACATCTGCACCGCCTGCAACTGGTTCTTCGCGATCGTCGAGAAGGTGTAGCCGATCGACAGGTTGGTGACGACGAAGAGCAGGGTCAAGAGCGCCAGCGACCACGGATCGCCGAGGATTGGGACGTCGAAGATGAACAGGCCGGAGATGATGATCAGAGCGGCCTGGAAGGCGCCGACGACGACATAGGGCATGATCTTGCCCATCATGATCTCGATCGGCCGGATCGGCATGGCGAGCAGGTTCTCCATCGTCCCGCGCTCGATCTCGCGGGTGACGGCGAGCGCGGTGAAGATCAACAGCGTCATCGTCAGGATGGTGCCGAGCAGGCCGGGCACGATGTTGAGCGTCGATTTGCCGGCGGGATTGTAGCGGCGGTGCTGGATGATGGTGTAGGGCGGGTCCTGCGGCGCGTCGACGCGGATATGCCTGAGGCCCGCAAGCGAAGTGTTGATGACGCCCGACAGCGCGCCGAGCGCGGATGACGCGGCGACCGGGTCGGTGGCGTCGGCTGCGACCAGCAGCGATGGCGACAGGCCGCGGCGCAGGTCGCGCTCGAAATTCGGCGGGATTTCCACCACGAACAGCACCTCGCCGGATTCCAGCATCCGGTCCATCGCATCGGGCGTGGACGCCACGCCGGTAATGTCGAAGAAGTCGGTGTTCTGAAGGGAGGCCAGGATGGCGCGCGAGGCGTCGGTGCTTTCGCCCATCATCACAACGGTCGGCAGATGGTGCGGGGTCGTGTTGATGGCGAAGCCGAACAGCAGAAGCTGCATGATCGGCAGCGTGACCATCATGCCCATGGTCAGCCGATCACGGGTCATCTGGATGAATTCCTTGATCGTCATCGCCCAGAAACGCCTGAGCGGCGCGAAGCCTGATATCCGTTCAACCGTCATCGAAATTATCCTTCGATGAACCCATGAGATAGATGAAGGCGTCCTCCAGCGTCGTCTCGCCCGGCTTGCAATGCGTATCCGGCCGGTCGCGATAGGGCTGCAATGCCCGCTCCAGCGCATCGCGGTCGCGGCCGCAGACATGGAGCGAGGCGCCGAACGGGGCGACCAGGTCGACGCCGTCGGCCTTTTCCAGCTCCGCCTGAAGCTCATGCACATCGGCGCCGGTGATCAGGTAGCTCTTGAGGTTGGCCGAGGCGACCACCTCGTCCACGGTGCCGGTCACCATCAGTTTGCCATAGGCCATATAGGCGATCTCGTGGCAGCGCTCGGCCTCGTCCATGTAGTGGGTGGAGACCAGCACCGACAGGCCATCGGCGGCCAGCGCGTGGATCTCGGTCCAGAACTCGCGCCGCGCCTTGGGGTCGACCCCGGCGGTCGGCTCGTCGAGCAGCAGCAGGTCCGGATCGGGCAGGGTGCAGGCACCAAGCGCAAGACGCTGCTTCCAGCCGCCGGAAAGATTGCCGGCAAGTTGCTTCTCGCGTCCTCCGAGCCCGAGCCGCTCGATCGCCTCGGAGACCCGCTTCCTCGGATTGTCGAGCCCGTGGATGCGGGCGACGAAATCGAGGTTCTCGCGGATGGTGAGGTCCTGGTAGAGCGAGAACCGCTGGGTCATGTACCCGACGCGGCGGCGCAGCTTCTCGCCGTCGCGGGTGATATCGAAGCCCAGGCAGGTGCCGGAGCCGCTGTCGGGCGTCAGCAGCCCGCAGAGCATGCGGATGGTCGTGGTCTTGCCGGAGCCGTTCGGGCCCAGAAAGCCGTGGATCGCGCCCTTCTTCACGCTCATCGTCAGATGATCGACCACGGTGCGGCCGCTGAAGCTCTTGGTGAGGTTCTCGACCGAGATGACGTTTTCTGCGGCGTTCATGACCGACCTTCCAGCGTGACTTCCACAGGCAGGCCGACCGGCAGCGTTGCAGGATCGGCCGGACGGGCTCGGACCCGGTAGACCATCTTCGCGCGCTCCTCCCGCGAGAAGATTTCCGGCGGCGTGTATTCGGCATCCTCGGCGATAAAGCTGACGGTCGCTTCCCCCGCCTTGCAGCCGTCGCAGGTGAAGCTGATCCGGTCGCCGGTCGCGATCGCCGCGCGGCTCTGCTCCGGCACGAAGAATTCGATGTTGACGTTTTCCGGCGGCAGCAGCGAGATCACCGGCCGCCCGGCGGGCGCCACCTCGCCGACGCGGTAATAGACCTGCTGAACCTTGCCGCTGGCCGGCGAGGCCACGGTCTTCAGCGCAAGCGTGGCCCTGGCATTGGCGAGATCGCCTTCAGCCGCCGCGACTTGTTGCTCGGCCTGCGCGATCTGCTGGTCGCGTTGCGGCAATTGACCGAGCGCGATCTGGGCGTTGATCTTGTCGAGCGCGGCCTTGGCCTTTGCATAGTTGCTGACCGCGTCATCAAGATTGGCTTCGGTGCCGCTTTGCTGCTTGACGAGGGCCCGGGCGCGGGTGAGGGCCTTCTGGGCGTAGTCGAAGGTAGCTTCCGCTTCGGCGCGCGAGGCTTCGAGCGCTTCAAGCTCCTGCTCCCGGTCCATCGGCGCCCTTGCTAGAGACAGCGCCGCCTTCGCCTTTTCCAGATTGGCGCTGGCGGTTTCCACGGCGGCCCGCTCGCTGTCGGCCTGCAGCGTGAACAGGGTCTGGCCCGCCGCCGCCTGCTCGCCTTCGGAAACGGTGAGTTCGGTCAGTCGCGCGGTCGAGGTGGCGCCGACATAGACCATGTCCGCCTCCACCCAGCCGAGCCAGCCCTGATGGGCGTCCGGGCGGAAAAACACAAAGCCGGCGGTTGTCGCAAGCGCGAGCGCGACAAGAATGATGACGATTTTTTTCATGACGTTGCCCCTTCCGGTGACGTGAACAGGCTGTCGAGGCTGACTTCGAAGGCGGCGCGCCGGTCGAATGCGCCGAAGGGGGAAAACAGCATCCCCCAGATCGCCGATATCAGGATCGGCGCCACCACCATCTGCGGAACCTGAAGCACTTTGGCGGAGCGCAACTCGCCACGATCATGCGCGATTGTCAGCAGTTTTTGAACCAGTTGCATACCGGGGCGGATCAGGTTGGCGTGGTAATAGGCGGCGACGTCGGGAAAGTTCGGCATTTCGGTGATCATCAGGCGCAACAGGTCGGCGCGTTGCGTATCCAGAACCTCGGATTCGACGAGTGCATAAAAGGCCGAGAGGGCCTTGCGCGGAGACTGCGGCGAGGCTTCCAGGATACCGGCGCCGTGCGCGATCAGCGGGGCGAGATTGTCGCCGATCAGCGATTTGAACAGGCTCTCCTTGTCGGGAAAGTAGAGATAGACCGTGCCCTTGCCGACCCCCGCGGCCTTGGCGATGTCCTCGATGCGCGCGTTGGCGAAACCCTTCGCGGCGAAGGTCGCAAGCGCGGCGTCGAGGATAATCCGCCGCCGTTCCTCCTGGCTTGTGCGCCGCGCAGCGCCCTGATAATCGACCATTTTCTGCCCTTTAAATGTGACTGACCAGTCAGTCATAACAAGGGTCCGATGATTTTGCAATCGGGGAAATTGTGCCGGGGAGGGGCCTTGAGGCGATCCCGGAATTGCGCATCTTTGCCGGTGCGCGTTCCACTTTTCGTCGGATGAGGCGGCCGGAAGACTATTCCGCGGCCGCCAGCGGATCGTCACCATCGGCGCCGAAACCGGCGGCAGGGCCGCCTTTGGCTGGCGGCGCGAGGGTGCCGTCCAGCAGTTTCTTCAATAGAAAGGACGGTTTTCGGTCGACGAGCACAGCGAGCGCATTGCCGACGCTTGCGATCTCACGTTCGGTTTCGACGGGATCGGCTCTCTGGCCGCGGGCGGGCAGGCGGATCAGGGCATTGATCCAGTCTCCTTCCGCGACCGCAAGGCCGCCGCCGGCCTTGATGACGGCATTGGCGGCCACCGCCATATCTTGCCCGCTTCTGCCGAACACCGTCATGCCGCCGTTTTCGTGGGCAATGGCGAGCGCGCCGCGCCAGCGACCAAGGCCGGAAGCGCCGCAAAGTTCAACAAGCGTGCGGTCATCAGCTATCCTTGCCATCAGCGTCAGGCCCTCGGGCAGCGCTGCCGGCGCGCCGGAAAGGGCAAGGGCATCGCGGCGTATGGCGCGCGGACCGCTGAAATCGATCACAGAGAGCGGCCGGCCGGACGGAACCGCAAACAGGCTCTCATCGATGAAACGCAGGGCCGCCGGCGTTTTGATGCTCTGGCTTCGAAAGCGATAGACATGCATTGGGATCTGTCCCGGTGAGTTCGAAGGTCCGCACAGAACTTTTCGAAGGCCGAAAGGTTCCGCGACTCATCTTCTGTTTCGTCAGCGCTATAGCGCGGCCCAATGTCAAACGCACGACGGGAAACCGCGAAGCCCGCTGCCGGCCTCTCCAGGCTTGCAAGCCGGTGCAAAAGGGTCTAGGCCCCATCCGTATCGATCGAAGCCCTGCGGGTGCGCTTTGCAGGAGCGTCGACAAGCAAGAAAATTCTAGCAGGAAATACCCTCATGGATCGCCGTACATTCTTCAAGAAGGCGGGTGTCGCTTCGGCCGGCGCCCTTGCCCCGGCAGCGCTCGCCGCTCCCGCAATCGCCCAGGAAAACCCGAAGCTGAGCTGGCGCCTGTCGTCGGCTTTTCCGAAATCGCTCGACATTCTCTATTCCGGCGCGACCGGCATCGCCGAACGCGTCAGCGCGGCGACCGACGGCAATTTCGAGATCCAGGTCTATGCCGGCGGCGAGATCGTTCCCCCGCTGCAGGTGCTCGATGCCGTGCGCGACGGCACCATCGAAATGTGCCACACGCCGTCCTATTACTATATCGGCCAGGACATGACCTATGGTCTCGGGACGGCTGTGCCCTTCGGCATGAATGCGCGCCTGAAGAATGCCTGGCTCTATCAGGGCGGCGGCAACGAACTGTTCAACGACTTCTTCGCCGAAAAGGGCGTCTGGGGCCATCCGGCGGGCAATACCGGCGCGCAGATGGGCGGCTGGTTCTCCAAGGAGATCAATTCGGTCGAGGACCTCAAGGGCCTCAAGATGCGCATTGCCGGCCTCGCGGGCCAGGTCATGGCCAAGCTTGGCGTCACCCCGCAGCAGATCGCCGCCGGCGATGTCTATTCGGCGCTGGAGCGCGGCACGATCGACGCCAGCGAATTCGTCGGCCCCTACGACGATCTGGCGCTCGGCCTCGTCAAGGTCGCGAAATACTACTACTACCCGGCTTGGTGGGAAGGCGGCCCGGTCATCCACGCCTTCTCCAATCTCGACAAGTTCAACGAACTGCCGGCAAACTACCAGCAGATTCTGACGGATGCCTGCGACGCGGTGAATCTCGATATGCTGGCCCGCTATGATGCCGGTAACCCGAAGGCGCTGCGCCAGCTCGTCGCCGATGGCGCCGTGCTGAAGCCGTTCAGCGAGGAAATCCTCGACGCCTGCTACGCGGCCTCGCAGGAAACCTTCGCCGAGATTTCCGCCGAGAATGAATGGTTCAAGACCATTTACGACAGCCAGCAGGAGTTCAAGAAGGACGCCTATCTCTGGATGCAGCTCGCCGAATTCTCGTTCGACAAGTACATGATGGTCCAGCAGCGCAAGGGCAATCTCTAAAGATTGCCGCATCTGGAGACCCAATTCCGAACGGCCCGGGAGCAATCCCGGGCCTTTTTGCATGCGATTGACGATGCATGGCTGAGGTCGTAAGTCCTTTGTCGCAGTGCAAAAAAGAAAGGTCTTGGGAACAGTGACGGATCGGATTGTAATTGTCGGCGGCGGCCAGGGCGGCTTCGCGGTTGCCGCGAAATTGCGGGCGCTGAAGGATGAACGGGACATCACGATCGTCGGCGCGGAGCAGGTGCCGCCCTATCAACGACCGCCGCTTTCCAAGAAATACCTCCTCGGCGAGATGGCCTTCGACCGGCTGCTGTTTCGCCCCGAAAGCTGGTACGGCGAAAACGCGATCGACCTGCGGCTCGCAAGCTTCGTGGAGCGCGTTGACCGCGACGCCAGGAAGGTGGTGCTGCAGGATGGTTCGACGATCGAATACGGCACGCTGGTGCTGGCAACCGGAGCGACGCCGCGCACGCTGCCGAAGGCGATCGGCGGCGATCTCGACGGCGTCTATGTGATGCGCGACAAGCGCGATGCAGATCTGTTAGCCGAGGCGATGCGGCCGGGTGCGAGGCTTCTGGTCGTCGGCGGCGGCTATGTCGGGCTTGAGGCCGCGGCCGTCGCCCGCAAATTCGATGTCGATGTCACCGTGATCGAGATGGCGGACCGGATATTGAAGCGGGTGGCCGCGCCCGAAACCGCCGATATCATGCGCGCCGTCCATCAGGCGCACGGGGTCCATATTCGCGAGAATTGCGGCCTGACCCGCCTTGAGGGTGACGGCGACCACGTCGTCCGCGCGGTGCTTGCGGATGGCGCCACGCTGGATGTCGACATGGTCGTCGTCGGCATCGGCGTTGCGCCGAACGATCAACTGGCCAAGGATGCCGGTCTTGTGGTCGGAAACGGCATCGTCGTCGACGAATTCGGCCGGACCTCCGACCCGGCAATCTTCGCTGTCGGCGATTGCACCGAATTACCCTATAAGGGCGGATGCATCCGGCTCGAATCCGTTCCCAACGCCGTCGATCAGGGTGAGGCGGTGGCCGCCGTGATCGCGGGGTCGGAGCAGCCCTACGCGCCGGAACCCTGGTTCTGGTCCGATCAATATGATGTCAAGCTGCAGATTGCAGGCTATAATGGCGGTTATGACCATATTGTGGTGCGCACGGGCGCGCGGGAGGGCGCGGCGTCGGTCTGGTATTTTCGGGGGGACACGCTTCTGGCGGTGGATGCCATCAATGATGCACGGGCCTATGTCTGCGCCAAGAAACTGCTGGCGGCCGGCATCAATCCGTCACCGGACGTCATCGCCGATCCCGCAACCGATCTGAAGGCGCTTGCCGCGCAGTGAACGGCTTCAGGCCGACCGGCGAAACCTCGTCATATTACGTATTTGTATTTGCTGAAATCATGTGCAAAGTAAAATTAGTGGTTCGTAAAATGCAACCTGATAACAATAACAATAGGATGCTTTCGCGATAGAGCAGGGGAACGGGGAATTGTCTTTACGGGTAAGAGGCGGACCGAGAGCGCGCACGACCTTGAGTGACGTAGCGCGGATAGCGGGCGTAAGCCCGATCACGGTGTCGCGTGCGCTGAGAGAGCCGCACAAGGTTAGCGACAAGCTGCGCGAACAGATCCTCGAAGTTATCGAGGATATCGGCTATGTGCCGAATTTCGCGGCGCGCGCGCTGGCGAGCCGCCACAGCGGAACGGTCGCCGTTCTGGCGCCGATCCTGGAAATGAGCGGATTTTTCCATGCCGCCCACGGGATCGAGGACAGGTTCCATTCAAGCGACGTCACCACGCAGTTTGCCAATATCGGCCTTGATGCCGCCGAGGAAGCCAAGCTGATAAATCTCTTCGTCGCGCAGAATCCGGCGGGCATCATCCTCGAAAGCGTTGCCGAATTTCCGGTCAACAAGCCGCTTATCACCGAGCTCGGCTGCCCGGTCGTGCAGATGATGGATACAAGCATCACGCCGCTGGACATGGGCGTGGGGATTCGCAATCGCGCGGCCGCGAAGGCGGCGGTCGAGCATCTTCTTTCCAAGGGCTATCGCCGGATCGCCCTTCTGGGCGGCGGCAAGGATATCCGCTCGCGCCGCCGGTTCGAGGGCTATCAGGATGCGCTGGCCGAGGCCGGGCTCTACGATCCGGACTATGTTTTCGAGGCGAGCGGCAGCAGTCCGCTGGAGCAGGGCATGAAGCTCGTTTTCGATCTCGGCAAGCGCCTGCCGCAGATTGACGCGGTGTTCTGCCACAATGACCGGCTGGCGCTGGGGGTCTATTTCGGCGCGCAGCAGGTCGGCCTCAAGGTGCCGGAGGATCTCGGCATTTGCGGCTACAACGGCGTCGACTTCGCCGATGTGGAAGAGTCGCCGCTGACCTCCGTCTACGTGCCCCTCTACGACATGGGCTACAAGGCCGCCGAGATGATCATGCGCTACCTGAGCGAGGGCGAGCGCCCGAAGAAGGCGGTCGAACTGCCGTTCGAGATCATCGAGGGTGCTTCGACGCGGCGATAGAGCGCCAGCATTTCTCGGGAGCTAGCTCGCCGCCTTGGCGACATGCAGGCCGCATTCGCGCTTGGCGTCGTTTTCCCACCACCACCGTCCGGCACGCTCCGGTTCGCCCGGCTTGATCGCGCGGGTGCAGGGTTCGCACCCGATCGAAGGATAGCCGCGGGCGTGAAGCGGATTGATCGGGATGGCGTGCCGCTCGACATGGGCGCGGATATCCTCAAGGCTCCAGTCGGCCAGCGGATTAACCTTGATGAGGCTGCGGGCGGCATCCGCCTCGGCATAGGGCGTGGTCGCGCGGTTGCCGGACTGGCCACGCCGCAGGCCGGTGATCCAGTAGGCAGCGCCATCCAGCGCCCGGGCCAGCGGCTCGAGCTTTCGCACCTGACAGCAGGCATGGCGGGCCTCGACGCTTTCGTAAAACCCGTTGCGGCCATAATTCTTGACATAGTCATCGACCGCAGCGGTCTCGGGCCGAAAACGCTCGATGCGGATTCCGTAGCGCGTTTCTGTCTCGGTGATCAGCGCTTCGGTTTCGGGAAAAAGCCGGCCGGTATCGAGCGTGACGATCCGGATATCGAGGTCGCCGGCGGCGATTGCAGCGGTGATCACCTGGTCCTCGATGCCGAGGCTGGTCGTGAAAACCGCCGGTCTGCCGCTGTCGGCGATCAGCCGTAAACGCCCGGCCAGGTCGACCGTCCCGAGTGTCTTGTCCAATTCCGCGACTGTATTGCTGTTTGTCATAACGCTCGCCTCTTCGAATTTCCGGCGCAGTGTGACGGCTATCATTGCACGGTACGAGGAACCCGATTTCCGAAATGCCGGCAGGGGAGACAAAAGCTTCGCGCTTGAGCCGGACTTGTTAGAACGCCCGCGCTTCTGCCCTCGTCAGACGCCGCCCTTTTCGTCGTAGCGGCGGGTTTCCTCGCGCATTTCGCCGATCGAGGCGCGGTCATACTCGTCAACCTCGCGATTGCGGGCGCGCTGGAACTTGATGGCGTCGGCGAGATAGGCGCGTGACAGGCCGTGATAGAGCGGCTCGCGCGAGATCAGCCGCGAGGCGATATAGCCCAGCATCGAGGTCGCCATCAGCGTGATGATGCCGTCGTGATTGTCGGTCATTTCCAGAATGATGACGAAGGCCGTCATCGGCGACTGCACCACGCCCGCGAAATAGCCCGCCATGCCGAGGATCGCGCCGAGCCCGATGCTGACGCCCAGCACATCGGCAATGGTGGAGCCGAAGGCCGCGCCCACCGACAGCGACGGCGCGAACAGGCCGCCCGGAATGCCGGACGCCATAGACAGGAAGGTGGCGGCCAGCTTGCCGATGAAGAAGACGGGGCTGATCGAGCCGCCCTCGATCACGGTCCGCGCCTGCTCGTAGCCCGTGCCGAAGGTCGCGCCGCCAAAGACGATGCCGATGAGGGCCACAGCAAGGCCGCAGGCGCCTGCGAACAGCGCCATGCGCTTGATCGGCGCCGCCTGCGCCCAGCGCTTGATCCGCCGCGCGGCCTTCAGCGAGTAAAGCGAGAACAGCGCGCCCAGAAGGCCGCCGCCAATGCCGCAGACGAACACGGCAACCCATTCCTCCGGCTTGACGGCGATGGCAGAGGCGTGGCCGAAATAGGTATAATTGCCGGCAAGCCCGATCGCGGCGAGGCCGGACAGGATGATGGCGGAGACCACCAGCCCGTTGGCGCGCGATTCATAGGCGCGGCTCATCTCCTCGATGGCGAACACAATGCCGGCGAGCGGCGTGTTGAACGCCGCCGAAATGCCGGCGGCCGAGCCCGCGACGATCAGGCCGCGGGTCTGGATCATCTTTCCCCAGCGCGCGGTCTGGATCATGATCGAGGCGCCGACCTGCGCGGTCGGTCCCTCGCGGCCGATCGAAGCGCCGCAGAACAGACCGATGATCGTGATCAGCACCTTGCCGGTGGCGACCCTGAGATTGAGCAGCCTGTGCTGGCTTTCGACGTCATGCAGATGGCGCGCGGCGATCGCCTGCGGAATGCCGGAGCCCTGCGTGTTCGGGAACCAGCGCGTCGAAAGATAGGAGCACAGCATGAAGCCGAGCGGGGTGAGCACCAGTGGCAGAAACGGCGACCATGCGCTCGACTGCCGCATCGTCTCGAACAAGTGATAGGCATGGTCGGAAGCGCGCGCGAAGCCGACGCTCACCACCCCGATCATCACCGCGCCGATCCAGAACACCAGCCGCGGCTGCCAGATCCGCCATGATCCCCACATCACCCGTGTGCGGCGGACCATCTTGACGTTCTTGTAATAGGGGCGCATGGCTCGGCTTTCGCGGCAATGTCAGTGTTTCGGCAGTCCGCGGCCCGGCGGCATAAGGCATCAGGATACGGGGTGAAGCTGCCCCGTTATCCTCTTGAGCTTGAAGGATTTCAAGGCTCTTTCCGGCAAAAAGAATTGATCATTCGCACTTTATGTTACGGCGCGTCCGAAGCGTGATCGGGTTACGCTCGGCCCGGCGGATTGCGGGCAAACATGGCGCGTCGCCGAGCCGCCTTGATTGCGCGACCGGCAGTCGTCCGGCGTGCCGCGCTCTGCTGAGCGAAGAACAGTTGCTTATCATATCCTTCCTCACTATCGTCTCGACAATATTTGTAATTTTGGAAGGGGATGTCCAATGACGATTCTTGAGCAGCAGGAGCAGAACGCCGACAAGGTGCGGGGACGCTGGGGATGGGTGCTGGCCTTCGGCGTGTTGCTGATCGTGCTGAGCCTCATCCTGCTTGGCAATCTGGTGGTCGCCACCGTGGCGTCGGTGGTGTTCTTCGGGGCGATGCTGATCGTTGCCGGCGTCATCCACCTGTCGCAGCTTTTCTACAATCGGCGGACAGGGCATGTTGCGTTCTGGCTGATCTCCGGCCTGCTTTACGTGCTGGCCGGTATCTTCGTGATGCGTAACCCGATGCTGGCCTCCGGCGTGTTCACCATCATGGTCGGCATTTCGCTGGCGATTGCCGGCGGTTTCCGCATCTATCTCGGCATGACGATGCGCCCGGTAAAGGGCTGGGGCTGGATGATCTTTTCGGGCCTGGTGCTGATCCTCGCCGCGGTGTTGATCGCCTCCAACTTCCCGCAGAACAGCCTGTGGCTGCTTGGCCTGTTCGTGGCCGCCGACTTCCTGGTCTACGGCTTCTCTCTCGTGGTGTTCGCGCTGGCGCTGAAGCCGCGCAAGGAAGCCTGATGGCTTCCGACGGCAGCATGCGCCACGTCGCGCTCAGCGGTTTCGGCGCGCCTGATGTGATGTCGATCGCGGCCGGTCCGCGACCGACGCCGGGTCCCGGCGAAGTGCTGGTCAAGGTCACGGCGGCGGGCGTTAACCGCCCGGATGTCGCCCAGCGGCAGGGCAACTATCCCCCGCCGCCGGGCGCGAGCCCCATTCTTGGCCTTGAGGTCGCGGGAACGGTGGCGGCGCTTGGCGAAGGCGTGACCGGGTTTGCGGTCGGCGACCGGGTCTGCGGGCTTGCCAATGGCGGCGGCTATGCCGAATTCTGCATCCTGCCGGAAGGCCAGGTTCTGCCCGTGCCGGACGGCATGGACGATATCAGCGCGGCGGGGCTTCCCGAGACTTTCTTCACCGTCTGGGCAAACCTGTTCATGATGGCGGGTCTCGAGAAGGGCAAGAGCGTCCTGATCCACGGCGGCACCAGCGGGATCGGCACGACGGCGATCCAGCTCGCGAAGGCCTTTGGGGCCTCGACGATCTTCACCACCGCGGGGTCTGCCGATAAATGCGCGGCGGCGGAGCGGCTGGGCGCCGATGTCGCGATCAATTACCGCGAGCAGGATTTCTCCGAGGTGATCAAGGAGAAGACCGGCGGTGTCGATATCATCCTCGACATGATCGGCGGGGCCTATTTCCAGCGCAATCTTTCGGCGCTCGCCAAGGATGGCTGTCTTTCGATCATCGCCTTTCTCGGCGGCCCCAAGGTGGAAAACGCCAATCTCCTGCCGATCATGGTCAAGCGCCTCAAGGTTACGGGATCGACCATGCGTCCGCGCACCGATGCGGAGAAGCGCGAGATCCGCGACGAGCTGCTGGAAAAGGTCTGGCCGCTCATTGCCGCGGGCAAGGTCAAGCCGGTCATCGATCGGGTGTTCGCCTTCGAGGATGTGGTGGAAGCCCATCGCCGGATGGAGGGTGGCGACCATATCGGCAAGATCGTTCTCACATTCGACTGACGGGATAGAGGCATGACCAACCCGGTTCTGGTGGACGTCACCCGAGGCGATGTCGTTGAAAGCCGCCATCGCGGCATGATCGCCGTGGTCGATGGCGCGGGCGCGGTTGCCTATGCGGCCGGCGATATCGAGGCGGCGGTGTTTCCTCGCTCCGCCTGCAAGGCGATCCAGGCGCTGCCCTTTGTGGAAAGCGGGGCGGCGGATGCCTTCGGTTTCGGCGACCGGGAGATCGCGTTTTCTGCCTCGTCTCATTCTGGCGAGGATGGCCACGCCGAACTGGCGCGCCAGATGCTCGCAAAGGCCGGACGCGGCATCGACGATCTTGAATGCGGGGCGCATTGGTCGTTCCAGCAGAAGGTGCTGATCCATCAGGCGCGCACCCGCGACAGGCCGGATGCGCTCTGCAATAATTGCTCGGGCAAGCATTCCGGCTTCATCTGCGCCTGCGTGCATCAGGGCATCGACCCCAGGGGCTATTCCGGCTACGACCATCCGCTGCAGGCCGAAATCCGCGCGGCGATGGAAGATGTCACCGGCGCGCCGGTGGACCGCGATCTCTGCGGCATCGACGGCTGCAATATTCCGACCTATGCGGTGCCGCTGAAGGCGCTGGCGCAAGGCTTTGCGAAGCTTGCGACCGGGGAGGGGCTATCGCCCGCGCGTACGAAGGCGGGACGCCGCATCCTGTCGGCCTGCATGGCCGAGCCCTGGTATGTGGCCGGCACCAAACGGGCCTGTACCGAACTGATGTCGCTCGCGCCCGGAAAAATTTTCGCCAAGACCGGCGCGGAGGGCGTGTTCTGCGCGTCGCTGCCGGAGAAAGGCCTCGGCATCGCGCTCAAATGCGAGGACGGGACGACGCGCGCCGCCGAAGCGATGGTGGCGGCCGTGCTCGCGCGGTTCATCGACGATGATGCGATTGCGGCGAAGCTGTCGGACATGGCCACGACGACGCTGAGGAACTGGAACGGAACCGAGGTCGGCGCGGTTCGCGCGGTTCTACCGGCTTAGCCTCCGTCTGCTGGAGCAAGCAGCCGCTTGCGCAATGCGTTCAACTCGGAAAGCAGCGACTGCGCCTGATCAAGGCTGCATCCGGTCTTCAGCGCGATTGACGCGGCGACATTGCGGGCCTTTCCACGCGCGGTGCGACCTTTCTCCGTCAGCGCCACTTCGACGCGCCGTTCATCCTCGCGTCCGCGTTTGCGCATGATGTAACCGGCGGTCTCGAGCCTTTTCAGAAGCGGCGACAATGTCCCGGAATCGAGCCCCAGCCGTCTTCCCAGCTCGTTGACGGTGACCGGCCTGCCCTCCCACAGCACCATCATCGCCAGATATTGCGGATAGGTCAGGCCGAGCTCGGCAAGCAGCGGCTTGTAGGCGCGCTGGAAGGCGTGCTCGGTCGCATAGACGGCAAAACAGAGCTGGTTGTCGAGATTGAGCAGCGGCTCGCGGGCGTCGTTTTCAAGGTGTTCCATGCTGGGAATATAGCGAGTAAACGACGCTTTTGTAAATATATATTGCGCACAATATAATTGTGCACTATGTATATATTCGTGTGATGAACGCGGAACCGAAACCCGCGCTCGCGCGTCGTTTCGATAGGTTCCACTGAATGCGCCATCGGCGCGAAGGAGAACGAAGATGATCAAGACACTGTACACCACGAAGGCCACCTCCACCGGCGGCCGCGAAGGCACCGCCCGCACCGAGGATGGCTCGTTCGAGGTCAAGCTCACCCCGCCGAAGGAAATGGGTGGCCCGGGCGGCGAGGGGACCAATCCCGAGCAGCTTTTCGCCGCCGGCTATTCGGCCTGCTTCACCTCCGCGCTGTTCAATGTCGCCGGCAAGAAAAAGGTCAAGCTGCCATCCGAAACGCGGGTGACCGCCACCGTCGGCGTTGGCCCGCGCGATGATGGCGAAGGCTTCGGCATCGAGGTTTCGCTTTCGGTTGCCATCCCCGGCATGGATCGCGCCGAGGCCGAAGAACTGGTTCACGCCGCCCACATCGTCTGCCCCTATAGCCATGCGCTGCGGGTCAACTACGAAGTGCCGGTTTCGGTTACGGAATAAGGCGGCTTTACCGCAAACAGGGGCGGTGGGCGATAGCACGCCCGGCGCCTTTTTGTTTGTTTGCACGGCGGCCCGGCGGGGAAATTCTGCTTGACCTTGACCTTCCGTCCGTCTTGATTGTCGCCACACGATCCGCCGCCCGAAAAGGTGTGATGCGGATGGCCGAAGGAGAATGACATGGCAGGCGTCGACACCACACCCGCTTTTGAAACCTGGACCTATGTCGATGGCGAATGGCTTCCCGGCAATCCGCCTCTGATCGGCCCGACCTCCCATGCGATGTGGCTCGGCTCTACCGTCTTCGACGGCGCGCGCTATTTCGAGGGTATGGCGCCGGATCTGGACGAGCATTGCAAGCGCATCAACCGCTCCGCCCGCGCGCTCGGTCTGCAGCCGACCAAGACGTCGGAGGAGATCGAGGGGCTGGTCTGGGAAGGGCTGAAGAACTTCAAGGGCGCGGAAGCGGTCTATATCAAGCCGATGTACTGGGCCGAGCACGGCCTCGACGGACTCGTGCCCGCCGACCCGGCCTCCACCCGGTTCGCGCTCTGCCTGTTCGAAACGCCGATGCGTTCCACAGAGCCGGTGCGGCTGACGGTCTCGCCCTACCGCCGCCCGTCGCCGGAAGTGGCGATGACCCATGCCAAGACCGGCAGTCTCTACCCCAATTCCGGCCGGATGATGCTGGAGGCGCGCGCCCGCGGCTTCGACAATGCGCTGGCGCTCGACATGCTCGGCAATGTCGCCGAGACGGCGTCGGCCAATATCTTCCTCGTCAAGGACGGCATTCCGATGACGCCGGCGGATAATGGCTGTTTCCTCGCAGGCATCACCCGCAAGCGAATCCTCAAGCTGTTCCGCGACAACGGCATTGCCGCCAAGGAGAAGACGCTGACGGTGAAGAACTTCCTCGAGGCCGACGAACTGTTCCTCACCGGCAATTACAACAAGGTCGTGCCGGTGATCAAACTCGACGACCGCGATTTCGAACCGGGGCCGATGGCGAAACAGGCGATGAAACTCTACATGGACTGGGCGCGCTCGACCTGCAAATAGCGCGCGGCCCGCGTTTTTGAATTGACAAGATGCGCGATTGAGCGCATTGGATTTTTCATGATCAAGACCGTGACCCACAATCATATGTATTTTTGGCTGTTCCAATAGGAGCGGCCTGTTGATCATGTTCATCACCGGCCGCCTGGGGGCGGCAAGGTGTTGAAAGAAAACGTCCCCCACGGCGGCAGAATTCGAAGGCCAAGGGACGATAAAATGACTGACGATCAAGACAAAATCGCACTGGAACGACCTGCCCTGATGACCATCAGGAAGGCGGTCGAGCCCGATATTCCGCAACTGCTCGAGATGATCGGGTTGCTTGCCGCCTTTCACGAGGATCCGTCGGAAATGACGGCGGAGAGCCTGAGGCGCGACCTGTTCGGGCCGACGCCGTGGGTGACCGCGCTGGTCGCCGATGCCGGCGCGCAGCTTCTCGGCTACGCGCTTTTGACGCCGCTCTACCGGGCGCAGCAGGGACGGCGCGGCATGGATCTCCACCATCTTTTCGTGCGCGACGGCCACCGCAACCACGGCGTCGGCCAGCATTTGATCGCCCGCGCGCGTGATTTCGCGAAGGCAGCCGGCTGCTCCTACATGTCGGTCAGCGCCGCCACCGGCAATTTCGGCGCCCACCGGTTCTACCAGCAGATGGATTTCGTCGCGCGGCCGGTGACCGGCATGCGCTATATGCAGACGCTCGCCGATTGATCCCGCTATCTGTTCTGGCGCGTCGGGTCTGTCGAAAAACCGGATTCCACTTTTTCGCCCGACGCACTACTGCGCGGGCACGGCCTTCAGATAGGCGGCGATGGCTTCGAGGTCGGAGCGCGGCAGATGCGACAGGTTCTGCTGCACATCGACCATAGAGCCGCCGGCGGTATCGAAGTCCGGCGTGAAGCCCGTTTCGAGATAGTCGGCGATTTCCGCCGCCGTCCAGTTGCCGATGCTTTCGGAGCCCGGGGTGATGTCCGGGATCGTCCCTTCGCCGTCGGGGTTTGGCCCGCCGGCGAGCCATTTGTCATATTCGAGCCCGCCAAGCGCATTGCGCGGCGTGTGGCATTCGCCGCAATGGCCCGGCCCCTCGACCAGATACTGCCCGCGCATGATTTCGGGCGAGGCGTCGGCGAGTTGCACCCGCGGTTCGTTTTTGAAAAACAGCTGCTTCCAGAATGACAGCCCCAGCCGGATATTGAACGGGAAGTCGACATCGTGCGGCTTGCTGGGCGTATCGCTCGGCGGCAGCGTCATGATGTAGCCGTGAAGGTCCTTCACGTCCTGATCCTTCATCCGCACATAGGAGGTGTAGGGCAGGGAGGGGTAGAGGTTGCGCCCATGCGGGCCGACGCCCTTCTTCACCGCGTTGGCGAAGTCCATGAGCGACCAGTCCCCGATGCCTTCCTGCTTGTCGGGAGAGATATTGGGCGCATAGAAGGTTCCGAAATCGCTCTCGATCGGGTGTCCGCCGGACAGGACGAGCTTTTCTTCGCCGGTCGTGCCCGGTGCTGCATGGCAGCCGGCGCACTGGCCGGCCCAGAACATTTTCGCGCCATTATGCGGATCGGCGGCCTGCAAATCCTGATAGTCCGCCGGGTCGAGCTTCGGCGGGGTGAAGGCAACCACGAACGCCGCCCCCATGAACAGAGCGGCGACAGCCAGTACGATGATCGTCAGCTTTTTCACGCCGGGTCTCCCTGTTCCCGCATTTCAACAAAAAACAGCAGTTCCGGGCAAACGGGGAACCGCTCCAACGCCCGGAACTGCGACAAGATAATGAGAGGGCTCTATTTGTCGACGCGGTAGAGCTTGTGGCAGGCCGCGCAATTGGCCCCCAGCGTCTTCATCGCGGCTCCGACGGCGGCCTGATCGGCCGGCAGGTCGGCCAGCAGGGCATCGGCATCATCGGCGAGCTTTTTCGCATGGGCCTCGAAGTCGTCCATGTTTTCCCAGATCGCCGGGCTCGCCTCGGTGTCGTTGCCGGTTTTCGAATCAGGCGGGAAATGGGTCGTGAAATCGGTGATGTTGGTGGAGATATCGGAAAGCGCGCCCTGAACCACGATCGGGTCGTAGGCGTTTTCGCCCTTGGCGATCGCGCCGAGCTGGCCCATGGCCTTGCCGATCGCCTTCATGTCGTCCTGGCGCAGCATTTGCGGTCCATCCTCTGCAACCGCAAAACCCGCGCTGAGACAGAGCGCGACAGCGCCGGCGATCATAAATCCGTTTTTCATCCAAAGCCTCCTTCGTTGCTCAGGCAGCAGTATACGCAGCCTCTGTTTGGAAGCTAGGGGCAGGATTAGCGTAGAAAAGATGAACGGCGGCTGACTGCGGGGCCGACGGCATCACGTTTTGGTGACTTCGCCCCACAGCGCATGGAAATGATGGGTCGGCCCATGTCCGGAGCCGACATGCAGGCTGTCGGCCGCGGCAATCGCGCCGGCGACATAGCGCTTGGCGCTTGCGACCGCTTCCGAAAGAGGCGCGCCCTTGCCGATCTCGGCCGCGATCGCGCTTGAAAGCGTGCAGCCCGTGCCATGAGTGCTCGCGGTATCGATGCGCGCGCCCTCCAGCCATTCCTCGCCGGTGGCTGTCACTAGCAGATCCGGGCTTTCCGCGCCCTCCAGATGACCGCCCTTCAGCAGCACCGCCTGCGCACCGAGGCCTCTCAACGCGGTTGCCTGCTCGATCATCTCATCGCGGGTGGCGGCGGTCTCGACGCCGAGCAGGGCGGCGGCTTCCGGCAGGTTGGGCGTCAGCACGGCGGCAAGCGGTATAACATGATCCTTCAGCGCCTCGATGGCGTCTTCCGGCAGCAGCCGGTGGCCGCCCTTGGCGACCATGACCGGATCGAGCACGACCGGCACCTCCACATGGTGGCGCAGGCTGTCGGCGATGGTGACGGCGATATTGGCATTGACGACCATGCCGATCTTGATAGCGTCGACCTTCACGTCATCGAAGATCGCGGCGATCTGCTCGGCGACGAAGGCCGAGGGAACCTCGTGCACGCCGGTGACGCCGCGGGTGTTCTGCGCCGTCAGGCCCGTCATCGCCGCCATGCCGTATGTTCCGAGTGCCGAAAAGGTCTTGATGTCGGCCTGAATGCCGGCGCCGCCCGAGGGATCGGAACCGGCGATCGAGAGGATGTTTGCGATCATTGCTTCGCCTTCCGGATGGCTTCGGCAAGATCCGCCGTCGCCTGATATGGATCGGGCTGGCCGCAAATGGCCGAAACGACGGCGATCCCGTCGGCCCCATGCCTGAATGTGGATTCCACATGCTCCCCTTTCAACCCGCCGATCGCAACGGCCGGCAGTCCACAAAGCGCGATCATCGAGGAAAGGCCGGCAAAGCCGACGGGCAGCGCGTGATCGGACTTGGTGCTGGTGGCGAAGACCGGACCGGCGCCAACATAGTCGATGCCGGCTGGATCAAAGGCGCGCGCGACGTCGAGGCCGTTGACGGAAACGCCGAGAATCTTGTCATCGCCGATCAGGTCCCGGACATCTTTCGGGCGGGCATCCTCCTGGCCGACATGAACGCCGTCGGCATCGATCGCGATGGCGGCCTCGACGTCGTCATTGACAATCAGCCGGACCGGCGTGCCGGCTGTCACCTGTTTAAGCGCAAGCCCCATGTCGATGCGTTCGCGCGTCGAGGCGCGTTTCATGCGGAGCTGCACGATTGTCGCGCCGCCGGCGACGGCATCGCGCGTGGTGGCGACCATGCCGTAATCGCCGCAGAGATCGGGATCGAGAACGAGGTAGAGGGAAAGGTCGAATTTCATAGCCATTCGATCTCCGCCTCAAGGCCAAGTGCTTCGGGCGTGACGGCGGCGAGCGCATCGAGGAAATGGACCTGGAACGAGCCGGGGCCCTCGGCCTTTCGATGCGCGCGGCTGCCGGCCACTGCGTAATGGGCAAGTGCCGCGACCGTTGCCTCGAAGGCATCGTCACGCCATGCTCCGGCATAGCCGCCGACAAGCGCCGTCAGCGCGCAGCCGAGCGCCGTGACCCGGGGCATCAGCGGCGAGCCGCCACCGATGTGGGCAATGCGGCTTCCGTCGGTCACAAAATCGCGTTCGCCGGTGACCGCCACCACCATGTTGCGCTCGCGGGCAAGCGCCTTCGCCGTCTCTTCGGCGGCGGTGACGCTGTCGCCGGCATCGACGCCCTTGCCGGCGCTGGTGGCGCCGGAGAAGGCGAGAATTTCGGAGGCATTGCCGCGCAGGATCGTGGGCCCGAGGTCGAGGATTTCGCGCGCGGCCCTGGCGCGGAAGCCGGTGGCAAAATGGGCGACGGGGTCGAATACCCAAGGCGTTCGCTTGCCGTTGGCCGTCTCGATCGCGGCCTTCATGCCGGTAAGCCAGTCGGGGGATAACGTGCCGATATTGATGGTGACGGCGGAGACGATGCCGGCAAACTCGCCGGCCTCTTCCTTGGCGTGGACCATGGCCGGAGAAGCGCCGGCGGCGAGCAGAACATTCGCGGCGATATTCATCGCCACGTAATTGGTGATGCATTGGGTAAGCGGCGCGTCCGCGCGCATCTTCTCAAGTATGGGGGCGATATCGGCCATCGGCGTCCTCCTTGTTTGTCGCGGAGGAACTCGGGCGCCGAAGCAAAGACCCGAGTGACTCCCTCCGCCGGCATGATCCGGATCAGGTTCCAAGGGTACATCTCAGCCCGCTCTCACGGACGCCCCTGTCGCTCGAGAGCATTTCCGGTGAAAACCCGAAATGCTCTATCTATTTGTTTTTGCGCGCGTCCGGACGGAAAACCGGTATCCACTTTTCCTGGACGCGCTCCAGTGGCTCGTTATACCAGAAAAAGCCGCTTCGGAAAGAGGTGGTGTTACTCAGGCGAAGGGGCTCGCCACGCCGTTTCGCGACAGGGGCCGGTGGTCGCCAGAACGGATGCGAGATCGCGATCCTTGGCCGCCTGCTCGACGAAATGCTGCCGCTCGGGCGAAAGCTGGTCGGCTAGATTGTCCTGGTTCCAGGCGCGATGCCGGAAAATGAATTCGTCATCGAAGAGGTGCTGTTCCTCGGCCGTCCGCGTGCCCTTCAGACTTGCATGGAGATAGTAGAGGACGTCCGGGTTCAAAGGAGTCAGGCCCTCGCCGTCGTCGGTGATGAGAAATGAGAGAAGGGCCGCCTCGCTGCCTCTTTTCGCCGCGTCTTGCAGGCGCTCCATCAGTCCAGCGAATTCGACTTCGCCCTCCGTCTCCGGGTTACGGGAAAAACGGCCGCAATAGATAAGGTCGCTGTCAATGCGTAGCTTGCCTGCCAGCTGGAACATAGCCATGACATATGGCAGGGTCATGCAGGTATTGAGGTCGTCGAAAGCACTGTCTGTCTGGATGTATTCGCGCCAGAGTTGATAGCGTGCCTCTTCTGTTCCCTCGTCTGCGAATGCCGGATAGCGCTTTTCATAGATTTCGTAGTGCCCGCGCAGATAATCACCGCAATCGGGAATGCGGGGATTGTAGTCGAGTTCGGAGGTCGCGAATTCCCATTCCTCGAACGTCATTTCCGGTCTTGTCGGCTGCGGATGCGTTTCGAACGACCATGCAGAGGCTTCACAGGCGAATACGCTGCAGGCCGCGAAGGCCATCAACAATCGAATCATCATACCCACCGGTTCCTACGAGACACCCGTAAAAGTAGTGACAGGTTAGCACTGGTAACCGGTTGTAGAAAGACGTGGAGCAACCAAAGAAACACGTGACCTCCGCGCACTCAGGACGCGGAGGTCACGTTTATACATTACTTCATCGTCGGCATCGAGAATTCGGCGCCGGCGCGGATGCCCTTGGGCCAGCGCTGGGTGATGGTCTTCAGGCGGGTGTAGAAGCGGACGCCCTCCGGGCCATGCATGTGGTGATCGCCGAACAGCGAGGCCTTCCAGCCGCCGAAGGAGTGGAATGCCATCGGAACCGGGATCGGCACGTTGACGCCGACCATGCCGACCTTGATCTTGTGGGCGAATTCGCGGGCGGCGTCACCGTCGCGGGTGAAGATCGCCGTGCCGTTGCCGAATTCGTGGTCGTTGATCCATTGGGCGGCCTCGTCATAGCTCTTTGCGCGGGCGACGGAGAGGACCGGGCCGAAAATCTCTTCCTTGTAGATCTTCATGTCGGTAGTGACCTTGTCGAACAGGGTCGCGCCGACGAAATAGCCGTTCTCGTAGCCCTGCAGCTTCAGGCCGCGGCCATCAACCACCAGTTCCGCGCCTTCTTCCACGCCCGAATCGATGTAGCCGGTCACGCGTTCAAGCGCTGCCGCCGTCACCACCGGGCCCATATCGGCTTCCGGATCGGTGCCGGGGCCGACCTTGAGGGCGGCAATGCGGGGCTTCAGCTTGTCGATCAGCTTGTCCGCCGTCTCGTCGCCCACGGGCACGGCAACGGAGATCGCCATGCAGCGCTCGCCGGCGGAGCCGAAGGCGGCGCCCATCAGCGCATCGGCGGCCTGGTCCATGTCGGCGTCGGGCATCACGATCATGTGGTTCTTGGCCCCGCCCAGCGCCTGGCAGCGTTTGCCGTTGGCGGTTGCGGTTGTGTAGATGTAGCGCGCGATCGGGGTGGAGCCGACGAAGGAGACGGCCTCGATATCCGGGTCGTTCAGAAGCGCGTCGACGGCTTCCTTGTCGCCCTGCACCACGTTGAACACGCCATCGGGCAGGCCCGCTTCCTTCAGCCATGCGGCGATCAGCAGCGAGGCGGACGGGTCGCGTTCGGACGGCTTCAGCACGAAGCAGTTGCCGGCGGCAAGCGCGATCGGGAACATCCACATCGGCACCATGGCCGGGAAGTTGAACGGCGTGATGCCGGCAACGACGCCGAGCGGCTGGCGGATCGCGTAGCTGTCGACCCCGGTGCCGACATTTTCGGTATATTCGCTTTTCAGAAGCTGCGGGGCGCCGGTCGCGAATTCGACCACTTCCATGCCGCGCTGGATTTCGCCGAGCGCATCGGAATGGACCTTGCCGTGTTCGGCGGTGATCACGGCCGCCATTTCGTCGATCCGGTCTTCCAGGATCGACAGGAACTTGTTCAGGATACGGGCGCGGCGCAGCGGCGTGGTCGCCGACCAGTCTGGGAACGCCGCCTTGGCGGCCTCGACGGCGGCGCGCACATCGGCGTTGCTGGCAAGCGAAAGCTCGCCGCTCTGCTCGCCGGTTGCGGGATTATAGGTCGGCACGGTGCGGGTGCTGGTTCCCGCAAACGGCTTGCCGCCGACAAAATGCTGAATGGATTTCATGGGTATTCCTCCGGTGTTGCTGCCAATGAGGCTCTTGGATTGTGAAGCCATCAATCTTCCCGCTTGAGGGCAAGGCTGTCGTTCATGGCCCTTCCGCATAGCCCCCCAATCTTCTCGCCCCGGAGGGGAGATGTCGCGACAGCGACAGTGAGGGGGGAGATTATCCCCACGAACGCCCTCACGAGACGAGATGCCGCGCCACCCTCACGGCCCCTTTCGGGACATCTCTCCCGCCAGCGGGAGAGAGTATTGGGAGCAAGCCGCAAGGCCATATTCAATTCCCCTGCCTTCCAGGGAAAGATCGATGCTGTGTGCCGACACTATCGCCTATTAATTTCTGCAAAGAAACACGATAATTCTAAAATCCATTGTGCAAAAATTATAGGGCAGTCGTATGGATTGGGATCATCTGCGGGTCTTTCTGGCGGTGGCGCGGCGGGGGCAGATTCTTGCTGCGGCGCAGGCGCTTGGGCTCAATCATGCGACGGTTGCCCGGCGGCTGAACGCGCTGGAGGAGGCGCTCGGCGAACCGCTGTTCGAGCGCCGCCCCTCCGGCTCGACGCTGACGGAGGCGGGCGAGCGGCTCCTGGCGGTGGCCGAGCGGGTGGAGACCGAAATTCTGGGCATTACGGAGGATACGAGAGCGCGCGGCGCCAGCCTTTCCGGCACGGTGCGGGTTGGCGCGCCGGACGGGCTCGGCACCTATTTCCTTGCCGCCGAACTCGGACGCCTGCAGGAGGAGCATCCGGGCCTGATCGTCGAGCTGGTGCCCCTGCCGCGCACATTCTCGCTGTCGAAGCGCGAGGCGGATCTCGCGATCACCCTCGATCCGCCGGCGGAGGGCAGGCTGGTGGTTTCCAAGCTGACGGACTACACGCTCGGCGTTTATGCCGCTTCATCCTATCTCCGCCGGCACGGCACGCCCGAAAGCGAGGAGGCGCTTGCAGCCCACGTCGTCGTCACCGGGGTGGAGGACTATGCCTATGCCTCGTCGCTGAATTATGCGGGGCATCTTGCGCGCTTTGCCGGCCGTCAATTCCGCTGCGCTGGCGTTGCCGGGCAAATGGAGGCGGTGAGGGCGGGAATTGGCATCGGCATCCTGCACGATTTCGTCGCCCGCGACTGCGAGGGTCTGGAACGCATCCTGCCGTCCGTCGGCTTCCGCCGGGCGTATCATCTTCTCTCCCACCCCGACACCGGCAGCCTCGCGCGAATCGCGCTCATCCGCGCGTTTCTGGCGCGTCGGTTCAAGGAGGAGCGGTCGCGGTTTGCGCCGTAGGGGCCTTCAGCTATCGAGGCCGAGAACTTTCTCGAGGTCTTCCCAACTCGTATCCATGGCATAAGGTCCGATGCCGGGCAGGGCGACGTGGCCGTAAAGTGGGGAAAGCTGCCACTCGGCGGTTTCCTCGTCGATGCCGCCCAATTGCTGGAGATACATCACGGAGGCAAGCCCGGTGCGATCGGCGCCCGCCTTGCAGTGGACCAGGATCGGTTTCGGCGCATCGCGCATCAGCGCCAGCAGTTCCATGCTGCGCTCCGGCGACAAGATGGTCCGGTCCGACATCGGGAAATCGATATGTTCGACGCCCTTTTGTGCGCTCACCCTGATCTCGTCGTCATACCACGCCCGACCGGGGCTTGCGCCGCGCAGGTTGATAACGGTCCTGATGCCGTGCCGGTCGATATAGAGCGAAAGCGCGTCACCGCTGGGCTGCGCCGAGCGATAGAACTCGCCCGCCTTGACCTCGTGAAAATTGCCGCTTGCCTGCAGGCCGCCAAGATAAATGCCGCTGCCCAAGACCAGAATGCCGACAGCGGCCGCAACCCGGCGCGCTAGACGCTTTTTGTTCATCCGGTAGTCCTCTTTACCCGTGGCTCACCATAGCCGGGTTTTTGCCCGCGCGACAGCGGTGATGACGCATATCCGGCACAGGCGGTGCAAATGTGTCAAAAGCCGGGCAATTTATCTTGACACTTATACTCGTGTTTTATAGCGGATAGTCCAACACCGGCTGACCGCCGGAAAATGCCCAGCCAGCCAGTACGCCATGCCGTTCGCAAGCCAGCCAGGTTCTTCAGTGAAAAAGAAGGATTCGGTGATGCGTATTTCGCGGATTTTGGCATCGTGCACGGCTCTGGCCACCCTTATCAGCGCCACGGCCTCTTTGGCTCAGGACAGCACCCAGACGACCGTGCTTTCCCCCGTCAGCGTGACGACAACGGGCGGCAAGGAGGGGATCACCGATACCCCGCTTGCCACCCAGTCGACGCGCGAGGATCTCGACCAGAACATCGTCACCGATTTTGACGATTACACCCGCATTCTGGAACCGGGGGTGACCTTTGTCGGCGATGATGCCGGCTCGGTCAACATTCGCGGCATGCAGGGCCCGCGCGTTTCGACCGTTATCGACGGCATCCAGATTCCCTATCTCGATGACACTGCGCGTTCGGACGCCAGCGGCGGCGGGGATGCCTTCTCGTTCGATTCGATCGCGACGATCGACATCGTGCGCGGCGCCGACAGCTCGCGCTCTGGCAGCGGCTCGCTCGGCGGCACGGTGGTGCTCAGAACGCTTGAGCCCGAAGACCTGATCGATCCCGACAAGGGTTATGGTGGCCGCATCGGTTTCACCTATGACAGCGCCGATAACAGCATGGACGGCGAGGGCGCGTTCGCGATCCAGTCGGGCGGTACCGCGCTTCTGTTCCAGGGCGATATTGCCACGGGTGATGAAATGAAGAACCAGGGCGATGTCGGCGGCTATGGCGCGACCCGCAGCGAGCCGAACCCGGCGACCTTCGACGAGAACAACCTTCTGTTCAAGATCCGCCAGAACATCATGGAGGCGCACACGATCGGCCTGACGGTCGAGCGCTATGACCGCAACAAGGATATCGAGCTGCTGACCGATCAGGGGTCGACCTATGCGCTGGACAACTGGAACGGCACCGAAGACAAGCATCGCGACCGCGTCTCGATCGACTACAATTACAACGCCATCGCCGATGATGGTCTGATCGACCAGGCCTTCAGCACCTTCTACTGGCTGAAGAGCGAGCGCGAAAGCGGCACGTCCGGCATCCGCCTGCCCTCGCGCGGCGCACCGCCCTACGGCGAATATTCGCGTACATCCAAGACCGACGAGGAACGCTACGGCTGGTCGGGCTGGGCCGAGAAGAGCGTGGAGACGGGTTCGCTGTTCCACACCTTCACGCTCGGTGGCGACTTCTATTATTCGCAGACCAGCCAGTATTCGAGCGGCGTCGACAATTGCGGTCCCGGGCCGTTCCGCCCGTTCAGCACCTGCAGCTTCCTGCACACCAATCAGGCCGACACGCCTGATGTGGACGGCTATGTGCTGGGCCTCTACGCCCATGACGAGATCGTGTTCGGCGACAGCGGTTTCGCGCTGACCCCCGGCGTGCGTTTCGACTGGTATCAGTACGATCCGCAGGAAACCGCCGCCTACCGCAACAACCCGAACTATAACGGCCTGCCGGAAGGCCAGAGCGACTGGCACATTTCGCCGAAGCTGCTAGCCACCTACGAGCTCAACGACTTCACCCAACTCTACGGCCAGATTTCGACCGCCTTCCGCGCGCCGACGCCGGGCGAGCTCTACGTCGACTACGGCGCGCCGGGCAGCTATCTCAGGATCGGCAATCCCGATCTCGAGCCGGAAACGAGCTGGGGCGTCGAGCTCGGCGCGAACTTCGGCGATGATGACGATGGCGGCCGGGTCTCGGCCTTCTACAGCCGCTACAAGGACTTCATTGACACGCAGTCCGTCGAACCGGCCGATCTCGGCTTTGCCGCCGGCCTCTACCCGCTCGGCATCACTCAGACCGTCAACATCGACAATGTCGAGATCGCCGGTATCGAGGCGAGCTACCAGAAGACGTTCCTCAATGACTGGGACATGCACGCCTCGCTCGCCTTCGCGCGCGGCTGGAACATGGATACAAACGAGATTCTCGGCTCGGTCGCGCCGCTGAAGGCGGTGATCGGCGGCGGCTACAATGTCGAGACTTGGGGCGCGAACGCCAACTGGATCCTTTCGGCCAAGGTGCCGGATGGCTCCACCGCCGAGTTCAAGGCGCCGGGCTATGGCATCGTCGACGTCACCGCATGGTGGTCGCCGGAGCAGTTCGAGGGTCTCCTGGTCCAGGCCGGCGTCTACAACCTGTTCGACCAGACCTACTACAACGCACTGGACCTGCAGGACACCGACATGACCCAGCCGGAGCGCTTCTATTCCGAGCCCGGCCGGACATTCAAGGTATCGGTGACGCAGACGTTCTGAGTCACCTCAAGTGATCATAGGAAAAGCCGGGTCCTGAGGGGCCCGGCTTCAGTTTGTAGACAAAGCCTTTCCCTTATCCGCAGCGTCATCCTCGGGCTTGTCCCGAGGATCTAACCACCGTTCCACACGAGCGGAGCCGGCGTTTCTGAAGGGACTGAATTTAAATACATTTTTTGTCCGAGACGCTTGTCGTCTTGAGACGTGCTTAGACCCTCGGGACAAGCCCGAGGGTGACGAAGGAGAGTGGGGCGGGCTTTGTCCACAAGCTACAGCCGATCCTGCGGGACATGGCTTCTCTATTGCAAGGTTGAGCCGGGTTTCAGCAACTACTTCTTCAAAATCTCAACGCCCGGCAAAACCTTGCCTTCCATCCATTCCAGGAACGCGCCGCCAGCCGTGGAGACATAGCTGAAATCATCCTTGACGCCGGCGTGGTTGAGGGCGGAGACGGTGTCGCCGCCGCCGGCGACCGAGGTCAGCTTGCCGTCTTTGGTGCGTTCGGCCGCGAACTTTGCCGCCGCGACGGTGGCCGCGTCGAAGGGCTCGATCTCGAACGCGCCGAGCGGGCCGTTCCAGACCAAGGTTTTGGCCTTCTCGATCCATTCATTGATGGCCGTGACGGATTGCGGGCCGACATCGAGCATCATCTTGTCGGCCGGGATCGCATCGATCGCGACGGTTTCATTTTCCGCATTGGCCTTGAACTCGCCCGCGACCACGCCGTCGACCGGCAGCACGATCGCGCAGCCGGTCTTTTCCGCTTTCGCCATGATGGTCCGGGCGGTCTCGGCCAGATCGTGCTCGCACAGCGACTTGCCCACATCGATGCCCTTGGCTGCGACGAAGGTATTGGCCATGCCGCCGCCGATCACCAGCGCGTCGACCTTGTCGATCAGGTTTTTCAGAAGGTCGATCTTGGTGGACACCTTGGCGCCGCCGACGATCGCCACCACCGGATGCTTCGGATTGCCGAGACCGCTTTCCAGCGCCTCCAGCTCGGCCTGCATCGTGCGACCGGCATAGGCCGGCATGTGGTGGCCGAGGCCTTCGGTCGAGGCATGGGCGCGGTGGGCAGCGGAAAACGCGTCGTTGATATAGACATCGCCGTTCGCGGCAAGGGCCGCGACGAAATCGGGATCGTTCTTTTCCTCGCCCTTGTGGAAGCGGGTATTTTCGAGAAGCAGGATATCGCCGGCGCGCATCGCCGCGATCGCCTTTTCGGCGGGCTCGCCAACGCAGTCATCGGCAAAGGCAACGGCGTGATCGAGCACTTCCTCGACGGCATGCACGATCGGCTTCAGCGACATGTCCGGCACGACCTGGCCCTTGGGGCGGCCGAAATGGGCCATCAGGATAACCTTGGCGCCCTTGCCGGAAAGCTCGGTGATCGTCGGCGTGACGCGCTCGATCCGGGTCGTGTCGGTCACCCGGCCGTCGCTGAAGGGCACGTTCAGATCGACGCGCACAAGGACGCGCTTGCCGTTGATGTCGGGCAGATCGTCGAGGGTCTTGAAGGCGGGCATGGGTCGTCCTCTTGCGTGTTGCGGCGCCCCGGGAAGGGCGCGGGTTTGGCTGTGGCGCGTCTCGATATCCGTTGAAGCGCAGCCACTGAAATCAACGAATGGAGTCCTATTCAAAATCCGCCCGTTCGGCAATGTCGCCGCGATCAAAAGCCTATCGCCGCGCCCGGCGTCGCAGACGGGCCGCAAACCGGGTCAGGGAGCGGAGAGGGCTTGCAGGGCGTTCGCTGGCGCCATCGCGCCAGACCCCGATCGAGGTAATGTTGTGCTCGGCATCGGCATCGCGCACGATCAGCGCCAGCGGACCGAGATGCAGGCGGTCGGCGATGATCGGCTTGCCGCCGAGTTCCTGTTTCATGTAGTCGGCGAGCCGCATATCCTCGATCCCCGGCGGTATCGCGACCGTTGGGTCGATCGCGCGCAGCTCCTTTACGGGGCGGTCGGGCAGAAGCACCTGTGTGCCCAGCAGCGGTTCCTCTCCCGCCTTCGCCGCAAGTTTCGGATCGGCGAAAAGCTGGTCGAGCAGATAGGACATGCCGGGAATGACGAACAAATAGAGGTAGTCGCCGGCCTTCAGGTTGCCGGCGTAGAAATAGCGCATGGAAAGCCCGTCGCGCACCACCAGCGAGGGGATAGCCCAGCGCGGTATCGACGCGCCGTCGAGCACCGGCGCGCCCTCGGCAAGGCGATAGACCAGCAATTCGTGATTGGCCTTTTCGTGGAGGTCGATGTCGACGATCTCCAGCGCCCCGGTTGCCCGCGGCTGAACCAGCTTCAGGAAGCGGGCAAGCGGGGCCAGCGTCCAGCCCTGCAGGATCAGCGAGACCAGCACCATGACGAAGACGATGTTGAAGATACGCCCGGCATTCTCCAGCCCGTAAAGGCTTGGCAGGATGGCGAGCAGGATGGAGGCCGCGCCGCGCAGGCCGATCCAGGCGATGAAATTGGTCTCGCGCGGTCGGTAGTTGAATTTCCACAGGCAGAGCCAGACGGCGGTGGGGCGGGCGACGAAAACCAGAAACAGCGCCAGCGCGAAGGCCGGGAGGAAAATCTCGGGGAAGTTCCGGGGTGTCGCCAGCAACCCAAGCAGCAGGAACATGATGATCTGCGCCAGCCACGTCATGCCCTCCTGAAACCGCCTGATGGAGCCGACATAGCGGACATGGCGGTTGCCGGCGATAAGGCCCGCGACATAGACCGCCATGAACCCGCTGCCGCCGGCCGCACCGGTGGCCGAGAAGATCAGCAGCGCCGCCGTCAGCACCAGGATCGGCGCCAGTCCGCGATTGAGGCTGAACCTGTTGGCGATCAGCACGGTCAGCCCGCCGCCGACCACCCCGAACAGCAGGCCGAAGCCGATCTCCTGCACGAAATGAAGCAGCATCGGCAGAATTTCCTGAACGCCGGTTTCATTCATCGAGAGAATGGACACCAGCGTCATTGTCAGGAAGATCGCCATCGGGTCATTGATGCCGGATTCGACCTCCAGAGTTGCGCTCACCCGGTCCATCACCCTGATGCCGCCGATGCGCATCAGGAAGAACACGGCGGCCGCATCCGTCGAAGCGACGATCGCGCCCAGCAGAAAGCCCTCGAGCAGGGTGAATCCGAGGATCACGGCAGCCGCCAACGCCACCAGCCCGGCCGTCGCCACCACGCCCGCCGTTGCAAGCAATAGCGCGGGCGCTGCGCTCGTTTTGAAGGTCTTGAACGATGTGCCGAAGCCGGAATCGAAAAGGATCACGGCAAGCGCCAGCGAGCCGACATAGAAGGTCAGCGCGTCATTGTCGAACTCGATCCCGAAGCCATCGGTCCCCGCCAGCAGTCCCACGCCCAGGAACAAGAGCAGCAGGGGCGCGCCGAAACGGAAGGCGAGCGCGCTGGAAAGCGCGGCAAGAAGAACGAGGCCGGAAAACACCAGCACCGCTAGATAAAACGTCGTCAAATTGTGTCCTTCCGGCAGAGCGGCGCGAGGGCGTGGAAACGTGGTTTGGCAAAACCTGCTTTTTTCAACAAAATAGGCTATTTGCGGCATTTTTTAAAGCGTTGCCCTTATCGCCGAAATTGAGTGCCTGTTCAGGGCAACAACAAACCGCTTTTTGGTTGCAAAGCCGGGTTTGTTCACAAAGCCTAACTAACCCTCCGGCGTCATCCTCGGGACAAGCCCGAGGATGACGTCCGTTAAAAGGAAAGGTTTGCTAGGAGTCGGCGTCTTCAGTTTCAAAGCAGTGTCTGTGTAACGAGTGGTTTCGGGAGAACGTAGGGCGTTTCTTTCAATCTTATGAAGCCCCGACACAGAAACTTTTGTCGGCATCATCATTGCCACGCTTGACGCTTGTGGTAACCAAGAGGCCAATGTTGATATCCGGCGCAATGGCGGTTTCCTCAAAGCCGTCCGATCCGTGCTCGCTTCGCCCAGAAGGAGGATTTTCGTGAATTCCAGTCTGACTGAAGCCCAGGCCGAGCCGCATCCGGGCCGGTGGGTGGCGCTGGCCGTGCTGCTTTGCGCCGTGTTCATGAACATGCTCGACGTCACGATCGTCAATGTCGCGCTGCCCTCGATCCAGAAGGGGCTCGAGGCCTCCAATTCCGATATCGAATGGGTGGTCGCGGGTTATGTGCTGGTGTTCGCGCTTGCGCTGCTGCCGTTTGGCAGGCTCGGCGATATCGTCGGCAAGAAGCGGATGTTCATGGTCGGCGTTCTCAGCTTCACCGTCGGTTCGGCGCTTTGCGGGTTGTCGCACGAAATCGGCATGCTGGTTGCGGCGCGCCTGTTCCAGGGCTTCTCGGCCGCGATGATGACGCCGCAGGTGCTGGCGCTGGCGCAGGTGATGTTTCCGCCGCATGAACGCGCGCGCGCCTTTTCGTTCTTCGGCATGATGGCGGGCATCGCGACCGTCAGCGGCCCGATCATTGGCGGGCTGCTGATCGATCACGATCTCTTCGGCCTCGGCTGGCGCGCGATTTTCCTGATCAACCTGCCGATCGGCGTGTTTGCTGTTCTGGCGGGCTGGAAGCTCGTCCCCCATACGGAGAGCCACCCCGGCGGACGCAACGACTATGCGGGCATCGCGCTGATTGCGGCGGCGATGTTCATGCTGATCTTTCCTCTGGTCGAGGGTCGCAATTTCGGCTGGCCGGTCTGGTGCTTCGCGATGATGGCGGCCGCCATACCGGTGCTGGCGGCGTTCGTGTTGTGGGAGCGTCGTCAGAACCGACGCAACCGGCCGCAGCTTCTGGCCTTCGCGCTGATCGCGAACCGCAATTTCATGGTCGGCAGCGTTATGGCGCTGGTGTTTTTCTCCACCATGCCGGGCTTCTTCCTCTGCCTTGCGATTTTCCTGCAGGTCGGCTTCGATTTCGATCCGCTGAAATCGGGGCTCACCACGGTGCCGTTTTCGGTTGGCGTGTTCCTGGCCTCGGTTGCCAATGGCCGCTTCGGCAGCGTGGCGCTGAAATTCAGGATGATCTGCGGGCTGGCGCTGCTTTTCGTCGGCATTTTCTGGCTGCGCTCTTATGTGCTGACCATCACCGATACGATTTCGCACTGGGACGTACTCGGTCCGCTGCTGACGGCGGGGCTGGGACTTGGCATGTCGATCGCCTCGATCTTCCAGCTCGTGCTGGCCGGCGTGCCGGCGCGCGAGGCGGGCTCGGCCTCCGGCGCGCTGCAGGCCGTTCAGCAACTCGGCGGCGCGTTCGGCATCGCGATCATCAGCGGGATTTTCTTTTCCAGACTGGCGAGCCTGCTTCCGGCTGGCGGCGACCAGCACCCGGCCTATGTCCAGGCCTTTGCCGGCGCGGTTGTCTTCAATCTGGTTGCCTATGTGATCGTGGCCGTGCTCGCGACGATGCTGCCGGCCCACAAAGGCGCAAGCGGCCCGGGCAAGGCCGAGCCGCATATCGCCTGATGACTTTATGGCGACGGGCGAACCTCGCCGGTTCGCCCGGCTAGCTCAGGGCACGATCAGCGTGCCCGCGCCGCCCTTGGTGAGGATTTCGAGCAGGACCGAGTGTTTGACCTTGCCGTTCAGGATGACGACGCCCTCGACGCCGGCCTCGATCGCCTCGATACAGGTCTCGACCTTGGGGATCATGCCGCCCGAGACCGTGCCGTCGAGGATCAGGTTGCGGGCCTCTGCGACCGACAATTCCTTGATCAGCTCGCCATTTTTGTCGAGCACGCCCGGCACATCGGTGAGGAACAGCAGGCGCGTGGCGCGCAGCGCGCCGGCAATCGCGCCGGCGAAGGTATCGGCGTTGATGTTGTAGGTCTCGCCGGCGCGGCCTGGCGCCACCGGCGCGATCACCGGGATCATCTCGGATTTCGCCAGCAGGTCGAGCAGCGTGGTGTCCACGGTCACGACCTCGCCGACAAAGCCGAGATCGAGCGCCCGTTCGATGTTGGAATCGGGATCGATCACGGTCTTTTTGGCCTTTTCGGCAAACACCATGTTGCCGTCCTTGCCGCAGAGCCCGATTGCCCATTCGCCGGTCTGGTTGATCAGCGCGACGATCTCCTTGTTGATCGAACCCGCCAGCACCATTTCGACAATCTCGACGGTCGCCTGATCGGTGACCCGCAGCCCGCCCTCGAACTTCGATTCAATGCCCATGCGCTTCAGCATGCCGCCGATCTGCGGCCCGCCGCCATGAACCACGATCGGATTGACGCCCGATTGCTTCAGTAGCGCGATATCGCTGGCGAAGGCCTGGCCAAGTTCGTTGTCGCCCATGGCATGGCCGCCATATTTCACGACGATCGTCTTGTTCTCGTATTTCTGCATATAGGGCAGGGCCTGGACCAGGAGCCGCGCCTGCTGTTCGCTTTCCGACAGTGACATGAAGTTTCCCGCTGCAATTTGCTCAGCGGCCTTTTAGCGCAAACTCGCGGTCTGGGAAACTCCTGTCCGGCGTTAACCGAAAGATGAGCTTGCGCCGGCAAACTTGATGTTTATCATCTGGGAGCGCGCATGAGGGAGGAACGGAACGCAATGGCAGGGCAGGGCTTTCATGGCGGGTGAAGACCTCGGCGTTCTGATCTCCCGGATTTCGATGCGCGATCGAAGCGCGTTCGAACTGCTTTATGAGCAGTCGAGTCCGAAACTTTTTGCGATCTGTCTTCGTATACTGGGCGAACGCGGCGAGGCGGAGGACGCCTTGCAGGATATCTTCGTGCGGATATGGCAGCGCGCCGGCACGTTCTCGACCGATGGACGCTCGCCGATGGGGTGGCTCGCCACCATCGCCCGAAACCATGCAATCGACCGGCTCCGGCAGAAAAAGCCCGCGACGCGCGATATAGATGACGTCTACGATCTCGCCGATGGCGCCAGAACGCCGGAAGAAGACGCTCACCTGAAAAGCGAGGGGCGCAGAATCGACCACTGCATGCAGCGTCTTGAGCCCGATTGGGCCTCGGCCGTGAAGGATGCCTATGTGCAGGGGCTGAGCTACAATGAACTGGCGGAGCAGTACAAGGTTCCGCTCAATACAATGCGAACCCGGCTGCGGCGCAGCCTGATCAAACTGAAAGAGTGCCTGGAAGCATGACGACGCCGGAAGACACATCAGGCGACAAGCCCTACGACAGCGTCGTTGCCGGCGAATATGTGCTGGGCACCCTGTCGCGGGATGCGCGGCAGTCCGCCGAGGCGCGCATGCGTTCCGATCCGGCCTTCGCCGCGCTGATGCACGCCTGGCAGGCCAGGCTCGAGCCGCTCGACGAGGAATATGGCGAGGTGACGCCGCCGGCCTATATGCGCGGCGCCATCGAAACCCGGCTGTTCGGCACGGGCAAGGAGAAACAGGGCTTCATTGGCCGCGCCTGGGATTCCGTCGCGCTGTGGCGCGGCGTCGCGGCGGTCGCCATCATCTTCGCCGTCGCCTTTCTTGCAAGCGAGCGCTTCCTGTCCGAGGCCCAGCCGACCCTGCTTGCCGAACTCAGCGGGCCGGACAATGCCGTCAATCTGGTGGCGCGCTACAATGCCCGCAACGGCATCGTAACGTTCACGCCGGTTGCCGCCGGCGCGGCGGATGAGCGTTCGCTCGAGCTCTGGCTGATCGCGGGCGATGATGCGCCGCTGTCGCTCGGCGTATTGCCGCAGACCGGCGAAGGCGAAATCGCGGTGCCGCGCACTGTCGCCGGCCGCATCGATGCCGGCGCTTCCTTCGCGGTCACGATCGAGCCGTTCGGCGGCTCGCCGTCGGGCGCGCCGACCGGGCCGGTGATTGCCGCCGGGGAGCTGAGATCGCTCTGAGTTCAAGAAAATATCTTTGTAAAACAGTCCTCTAAAAGAAAATCGAAGAAAACTGAAACTTCTCTGTCCGGGCTTTCGTCCTTTGTTTCATAGCCAGCCATGAGGACTGGCGGAACACGAAAAGTTTGAGGAGAAATTCATGTTTGCACTTCTGAAGAAAACCGCCGTCGCCGCCGCGCTTGTTTCGGGCACCGCGATCGCGGCCTTCGCCGCCAATCCGATGGTCGGCGGCGCCGAGATGTATCCGGACAAGAATATCGTCGAAAACGCCATGAATTCCGCCGACCACACCACGCTGGTCGCCGCCGTGAAGGCCGCCGGTCTTGTCGAAACGCTACAGGGCGACGGTCCCTTCACCGTCTTCGCGCCGACCAATGAAGCCTTCGCGGCGCTGCCGGACGGCACGGTCGACACGCTTCTGATGCCTGAAAACAAGGATGCGCTGGCCAAGATTCTGACCTGCCACGTCGTCGCCGCGGATGCGATGTCGTCCGCGATCGAAAAGATGATTGCCGATGATGGCGGCGAGCATGATGTGCCGACCGTCGGTGGCTGCGTGCTGAAGGCGAAGGAAATGAACGGCACCATCACGCTGACCGATGAGAACGGCGGCGTGGCCGAGGTGACGATCGCCGATGTCGAGCAGTCGAATGGCGTCATCCACGTCATCGACAAGGTTCTGCTGCCGGCCAGCTGAGGCTTCGCGGCCGGAAGCCAGCTCCAGCTTCCGGCCGGTCAAGGAACCTCAATAACTGGCTGAACAGGGGCGGCAGCTCCCGGGGAGGGATGGTTCACGCCGTCCCTCTTCCTCCCCCCGGGCGGGTTCATCGTCTTGGTCCCGGCGATGCGGTTTTCTTCGGAATACCTGTTTTCCGCCGCGAATAGGACACGCAATGGAGGAATGATGTGGCGAAGCAACCAAAGGGTGAGCCGACCCAGGGTGATAGCGTCAGGAGCGGCTTCACCCCTTATTGCTCGATACCGACCGGATACATGATGAGAAGACCCGGCGGGAAACACCCACCCCGGTGTAATCTTGGCCGCCCTTCGGGGCGGCCTTTTTCGCGCAATCACATGTTGATCGTGTCGATGATCGCCTGGCGCAGGTCATCGAGGCCGTCATGTTTTTCCGAGGATGTCGCGAGAATCGCGGGGAAGGCGGCCGGGCGCTTGCGGATCTTTTCCGCGGTGGCGGCCAGGAGTTTGGCGACCGCCGGCGGCTTGATCTTGTCGCTCTTGGTCAGCACGATCTGGTAGGAGACGGCGGCCTTGTCGAGCAGGTCGAGCACGTCCTCGTCATTCTTCTTGATGCCGTGGCGGGCGTCGATCAGCACATAGACCCGCTTCAGCGTGGCGCGGCCGCGCAGATAATCGAATACTAGCTTGGTCCATTGCTCCACCTGCTGCTTCGGCGCCTGGGCATAGCCGTAGCCGGGCATATCCACCAGCGCCATCGGCGGCAGGTCTTCTCCTTCACCCGAATAGCCATCCGGCACGAAATAGTTGAGCTCCTGGGTGCGGCCCGGCGTGTTGGAGGTGCGCGCCAGCCCCTTCTGGGTCAAAAGCGCATTGATCAGCGAGGACTTGCCGACATTGGAGCGCCCCGCAAAGGCGACCTCCGCCGGGCCTTCCGGCGGCAGAAACTTCATCGATGGCACGCCGCGGATGAAAATCCACGGGCGGGCAAAAAGCGCTGCATCCTGGGCGATCTGCTGGGTCATATCCCGATCCTTACCATGAAGAAAACGCCCGGCAAGGGTGCCGGGCGTGTTTTCCTTGAGGCGTTTGCCGCCATTTGAGCCTCTCCGAGTAGGGCGAGCTCGCCAGACCTATTCCGAAGCCGGCTTCTTCTTGCGGAAGATGCCCTTCAGATTGTCGAACAGCTCGATCTTGACGCCGTGGCGCTTCATGATGATCGACTGCTGCAGGATCGAGAGCGTGTTGTTCCAGGCATAGTAGATCACCAGACCGGCCGGGAATTTCGCCAGCATGAAGGTGAACACGACCGGCATCCAGTTGAAGATCATCGCCTGGGTCTTGTCGGGCGGCGTCGGGTTCATGCGCATCTGCATCCACATGGTGATGCCCATGATGATCGGCCATGCGCCAATCATCAGAACGGCGGGGACCGCGAAGGGCAGGAGGCCGAACAGGTTGAAGATGCTGGTCGGATCAGGCGCGGAAAGGTCCTGAATCCAGCCGAAGAACGGCGCGTGACGCATTTCGATGGTGACGTAGAGCACCTTGTAGAGCGCGAAGAAGATCGGGATCTGGATCAGCATCGGCCAGCAGCCGGCGACCGGATTGATCTTCTCCTTCTTGTAGAGCTCCATCATCGCCTTTTGCAGGCCCATGCGGTCGTCGCCGTACTGCTCCTTCAGCTCGGTCATCTTCGGCTGCACGCGCTTCATGTTGGCCATGGAGGCGTACTGCTTGGAGGCGAGCGGGAAGAAGATCAGCTTGATGATCACGGTCGTGATCAGGATCGCGACGCCGAAATTGCCGACCTGGTGATAGATGAAGTCCATCAGTTGGAACAGCGGCTTGGTGATGAACCACAGCCAGCCCCAGTCGATCATGCGGTCGAAGAGGCGGATGTTGAACTGGTTCTCGTAGGCCGTCAGCGTATTGGTTTCCTTCGCGCCGGCAAACACCATGGTCTTCAGGTCGGCCGACTGTCCGGGCGCAATCGTCAGCGCGGCGTTGTCGGAATAATCCGCCTGATAACGCGCGCGGCCATCGGTGAAATGCGAGAAGCGGGCGTCGTAATTGACGTTGGCCTGCGGAATGACGGCGGTGCCCCAATATTTGTCGGTTACGCCGAACCAGCCGCCGGTCGCGCCGTCGAAGCTCTGGTTTTCCTTGTCGACCGATTTGTAGGTTTCCAGCGTCACGCCGGCATCGGCGCCGAACACGCCGAGGAAACCTTCGTGCAGAACCCATGCGGACGGCTCGTCGGGCAGGCTGAAACGGGTGATGCGGCCATAGGGCGTCACCGAGGCCTGTTTTTCGGAATTGTTGGTGACCTTGTCGTCGACGGTGATCATGTATTTGTCGTCGATCGAGAAGGTCCGGGTGAACTTGATGCCGGCATCATTGGTGTAGGAAATCACCACCGGGGTCGACGGCGTCAGTTCGGTGCCCTTTTCGAGCGTCCAGACCGTCTGCGGGCCCGGAACCGTGCCGGAATTGTCGCCCTGCACGAAGCCGAGTTCGGCGAAATAGCCGTTCTGGGTGTCGGCCGGCGAAAACAGCGTCACGATCGGGCTCGTGGGGTCAACCGTGACGTGGTAATCCTTGAGCTTGATATCGTCGATCCTGGCGCCGGCCAGATTGATCGAGCCCTCGAGCGAAGGCGTTTCGATCTTGACGCGCGGCGCGGAGGCCTGCTGCGCGCCGGACTGGGAAAATACCGCATCGCCGTTTGCCCCGGCCTGACCGGAGACGGCGGGCGTCGTGGTCGCGCCGTCCGGCGTGACGGTCTGTTCCTGCGTCTGCTGCTGCAGGGCGGCCTGTTCCTGGGCCTGACGCTGCGCCTCCATGCGCGGGCCCATGAAAAAGAACTGCCAGGCGAGGACGATCAGGACCGTCAGGCCGATCGCGATCATAGAATTGCGGTTATTTTCCATCTTTAGTTCCTGGTGCGGAAGCCTTTCGGCTCCGTCGGATTTGAGGCGGGTTCGAGATCCGCGATTCCAGCGTATCGACAAGCCGCGCAAATGGCGCATCAAGCACCTCGCTGCGGCCCACGATGACATAATCGCAACCGGGCTGCATTGCAAACGCTGCCTTGAGGCGAACCGCCTCTTTCAGGCGGCGGCGGATGCGGTTGCGCGCGACGGCATTGCCCTGCCGTTTTGTAACAGTAAAACCGACGCGAGGCCCCGTTTGGGGTTCGCGTCGGTCGAGAACTTCAAGCAGAAAAAGGGGCCCCTTGCGCCGCTCGCCCTTTTGTACGGCGAGAAACTGTGGACGGGTCTTCAGCCGTCCGACTTCGGCCTTTTTATCGGGCCCGGACATAAGGGCGAAACGCCCTTACGCCGAAAGACGCTTGCGACCGCGGGCGCGGCGTGCATTGAGGACCTTGCGGCCGCCCTTTGTTGCCATGCGCGAGCGGAAGCCGTGGCGGCGCTTGCGAACGAGTTTGGAAGGCTGATAGGTACGCTTGGTAGACATTTGTTTTAATACCGCGGTGTGCGGCCCTTCTTGAAAACCGGACGAAACCGGTTAAGCGTGTGGTTGATGTTCGTTCGCTCCGCAAAAATCCGGGTGCAGAGCCGAAACTGCGCGGCTTATAAGGGAAAGCGCCGCGAATTGTCAATCACGCGGCTGAGAAGTCGCCGGCGGCCCGGTCCGGTTTTGCATTTGCGGCGTTCGGGCATAGTATGGCTTCAGGTTGAATCGGAGAAAGCGGATGCGGTCTGAAAACCGCCCTCGGGGCACGGAACGTGCATCTCCACGCGTCAGCGCCGATGGCGTCGCGATGCCGCGTTTTCTCTCCGGCCTGTCCGGGCGCATCCTGCTGCTGACGGTCGCCATCATCATGTTTGCCGAAATCGTGTTCTTCGTGCCGGCGGTCGCCACCATGCGCCTGCGCTGGCTTGACGACCGGCTGAACACCGCCGCCGCCGCGGTCACCGTCATCGACGGGCTGCAGCCGCTGTCGCTGCCGCGCGCGCTTCAGGACGAGACGCTGATGGCGACGGGCACCAAGGCGATCGTGCTCAGGAAGGACGGCATGTCGCAACTGCTGGCAGTAACCGACATGCCGCCCGAAATCAGCCGCAGCTACGATCTGACCGATGTCGGCCCGGTGGAGGCGGTGGTCGATGCCTTTGACGAGCTTCTGTTCGGCGGTGACCGGGCGATCCGCATTCTCGGCAATATCGGCGACAGCGACGCGATCATCGAACTGGTGATCTCCGACGATGAATTGCGCCATGCGCTGCTGATCTATGCGCGCAATATCTTCGCGCTCAGTATCCTGTTGTCCTCCGTCACCGCGATGCTGATCTTCTTCCGCCTGAATTCGATGCTGGTGCGCCCGCTCAGGCGTCAGATCGCCAATATGCAGGCGTTTTCCGAACATCCCGAACTGCCGGAGAGCGTGTTCCGCCCGAGCGCGGAACCCGATGAGCTTGGCATTGCCGGCCGTCATCTCGCCACCATGCAGAGCGAATTGCAGAAGACCTTGCGCCAGCAGAAGCGGCTTGCAGAACTCGGTCTGGCCGTGTCGAAGATCAACCACGACATGCGCAATATCCTGTCCGCCGCCCAATTGATGTCTGACCGCATTGCCGGGATCGATGATCCGGTCGTCAAGCGCGTGGCCCCGAAACTCTTGCGCGCGATCGATCGGGCCGCCCTCTACTCGCGATCGGTGCTGAGCTATGGTCAGGTTTCCGAGGCGGAGCCGAAGCGCCGGATGATAGACGTCCAGTCGCTGGTCAACGACGTTCACGACTATCTCGAACTCTCAGCCGATCCGTCGATCGAATGGATCAACCGGGTGCCGGAAGGGCTGAAGATCGACGCTGACCCCGAGCAGCTGTTTCGGGTGATCTTCAATCTCTGTCGCAACAGCGTCGAGGCGCTCGGCCAGCAGGCCAAGGCCGAATCGGTCAACTGTCTGACGGTTTCCGCCCAGCGCCATGGCAGCGTGGTGTCGCTGACGATCGACGATACCGGGCCCGGCATGCCGCAGAAGGCACGCGAGAACCTGTTCGCCGCTTTCCGCGGCTCCGCCCGCAGCGGCGGCACGGGGCTTGGCCTTGCGATTGCCCGCGAACTGGTGCTCGCCCATGGCGGCACGATCGGCCTTGTGGAAAAGGCAGGCCAGGGCACCCTGTTCCGCATCGAAATCCCCGACCGCCCGGTGATGCTGGAAAGCTGGCGCGAGGAGAGCGAGGCCGGCAGCTAAGGGCTTCGCGCCCGCCGCCTGTTTTGATGTTTCAGGAAAATGACAACAATTTTCCGAAATCCGCTTGCATTCCAAATCGCAAGGTTCTAGAAGCCGTTTCGCACGCCGCAGACAGACGCGGCGACCGCAAAAGGCAAGCGCTCGTAGCTCAGCTGGATAGAGCACCAGACTACGAATCTGGGGGTCGGGAGTTCGAATCTTCCCGAGCGCGCCATTTCTTCACCAAGACAAATTCGGAATGTCCTCTCGCCTCTTGAGGCAGGCCGACATCTGGTTGCTTTCCGCACGCTTCGGCGCGTTTGACGCTATTCCTCCGCCCATTCCGGCAGCGGAAACACCATGTCATAGGCCCAGTTGAAGGCGAGCGCGTAGACCATGTAGAACAGCGCGAAGGATATATCCATCACCAGCGCCTGCCACAGCGATATGCCGAGATACCAGGCGATGAAGGGCATCAGCACGATCAGCAGGCCGGTTTCGAACAGGACCGCATGGACCACGCGCGACGGAAATGCCTTCTCCGTGGTGGCGAACAGGCGCTGCATGATGTGGTCGAATATATAATTGTAGACCATGTTCCAGAGGGCGGCGAGCGTGGCGCTGACGACGCCCACCACGCCGATGTCGTGCATGGGCATGCCGAAGACGAAGGCGCCGAGCGGAACGACCAGAAGCAGGCCGATAACCTCGAAACTCAGTGCATGGCGAAGGCGATCGAGAGGGGAGCGCATGGGCAACCTCAAATGAGATGCCGGGTCGTCCCGGCTGTTGTCCAATTCGGGGAGGTCGTCCTCACAGCGACGGAGGTAGCGTCCGCCATGCCCCGTTTCAAGTGCCGGCACAGTTTGGTGCGAAAAAGATTGCTTCGTGCATTCTGAAAGAACGAGACCCGCGGGACGCGCCGGTCACGGCAGCGCGTTATCCTGGTTCACGACGCGATTGCGGCCGCCTCGCTTGGCGACATAAAGACGCGTGTCGGCGTTCTTGAACAGGGCGTTCCAGCTTTCGGATGGTTCGCGCGTCGCGACGCCGAAGCTCGCGGTGACGCCAGTTGCGCCATCCGGCAAGCCGTAGTGATGCGCTTCGACGGCGGCCCGCAGGCGTTCGGCGAACTGGAGTGCCGCCTCGCTGTCGGTATCCGGCATCAGGATCGCGAATTCCTCGCCGCCCAGCCGCCCGATGATGTCGTGCTTGCGGGCATTCTGGCGCAGGACCTTGCCCACTTCCCTGAGGACCGCATCGCCCTGATCGTGACCATAAAGATCGTTTATGCTCTTGAAGTGATCGATGTCGCAAAGAACGAGGGACACCGGATTGCCAATGACCGGCAATTCCATGTCGATCCGGTCGCCGAAGCCGCGCCTGTTCAACACCCCGGTCAGGGCGTCATAGTCCCGCTCGCGTCGCAAATCGTGCAACACATCGGAAAAAGCCGCAAACAGCAGCGTAAGCGCCAGCGCCGCCGCAAGAAGACCGACGGAGAAGAGCATGGCCTGCCAGAACATCGAATTTGCGAAAGCGGCCACGCCGGGAGCGATCCAGCTGCCCGTGGTCAGCAGGGTTCTTGGAAAGAAGTGAAGGGCGAAAAGCAGCAGGACCCAGAAGAGAACGCGATCGACAGGACGTGGCGCCGGACGTTTCGCAAGGGGAACTGTTGCCGACAGCATGATCAGGCCGTAGCCAAAATGCTGTACGTAAATGCGGGCCGTCAGATTCCGGTCGATATAGAAGAAATACCAGAGCAGCGCCATGATGACCGCGAATACGGCCAGGCAAAGCCACCAGTCGAATGGCTTTCCGGCGCGCAGGAGTATGCCCTGCACGGTCAGCAAGACCGCAAGCGTGTAGAAAGCGCCGGAAACAAGGGCATTCGCCCCAACGCCCGGAGGCCAGCCGAGGATTTGCGAGAGCGAGCCCAGCGTGAACAACAGACACGATAGCGCCAGCACCGGCAAATAACGCAGCCGCCTTTCGATCAGCCAGAAGACCGCGAAGGCGAGGCTGAATGTCAGAACGATGCCCGGACCCGTCAATGAAAGGATTGTTCGCGCTACCACAGTATCCATTGGAGCTCAGGTTTTTGAAGTAAACAGCGAAATGAAATCAAAATCGGAGAGGGCTGTGATCTCTCCGGATTATCGTCGGCTACTCGTATAGATTGTTTTCGGCTTAAAAGTAAGCTTCCGGTTCTATCATATTTCGATGACGACGCGTTTGCGGTGCGGGCGGAAAGAAATTTTGAGGTCAATTAGACCAGTTCTGCTTGAAAGGAAAGCATTTATGTTTGTCTGGACTAACCGTTACATGCGCGTCTGATCCGGAATCCAGAGTCTGTTGTTGTTTGGAAAAAGTGCCAATAAGCACAGCGGTTTACGCTGGCGGGCTTCGGCTCTTGTGGAGGGAAGCAGTGCGGTTTTCAGGTCCCGCTTGCCTCAACAAAATGACCCGTCGCGGATGGCCGCGACGGGTCATTTTGGGAAAGTCGTTTTTTTTGCAGAGGGGTCAGCCGTATTCCGCCATATCGGCCGCCACCGCGGCCTGCATCTCGTCCAGCACATCGGGAAGCGCGCTCAGGACCCGGTTCCAGCGCGGCATCAGCGGGGTTGCGTCCGGGGTTTCGAGGAAGGCGTTGCCGGCTTCCGTCAGGTTGGTCGCAAACAGCTCGACCGCCTGTTCCTCCTTGTGCCGGTCGGTGGAAAGCCCGTTCATGCGGGCATCGTTGTGGTAGGTTTCCACCAGATCGAGCGCTGTACGGAAATAGGCGGCCTTCACGGTTCTGAGCGTCTCCTGCGAGAAGGTCACGCCGTCGGTCGCAAGCTTGCGGAACACGGTCTTGCAGATGTCGGTGGACATGCGCGACAGGCCCTGCCGGGCATCCTCCGGCGAGAGCGGCTGGTGCTTGTGGTCGTAGGCGTCGGAGATATCCACCTGGCAGATGGCGTTGTTGGAATAGTTGCGCCACAGCTCCGACAGCACGCCGATCTCGAGGCCCCAGTCCCACGGAATGCGGATATCGGGCAGGATATGGGTGCGCATCGCGAATTCGCCGGCGAGCGGATAGCGGAACCCTTTCAGGTAATCGAGATAGGGTTGATGGCCGATGGTCTTTTCCAGCGCCAGCAGAAGCGGCGTCACCAGAAGCCGCGTCACGCGTCCGTTGAGCGATCCGTCGGCGATGCGCGGGTAATAGCCCTTGGCAAACACATAGGGGAAGGCCGGGTTGGTGACCGGATAGACCAGCCGGGCCAACATCTCGCGCGAATAGGTCACGATGTCGCAATCATGCAGCGCCACCACGGAGGAGTTGCGCGCGCCGAGAACATAGCCGATGCAGTACCAGACATTGCGGCCCTTGCCGGGTTCTGCCGGCGCCAGCGACGCTTCGCCCAGCCGGTTGTGGACGGCCTGCATGCGCGGGCCATCGTTCCACAGCACCGCGTGATGCTGGGGCAGGCGGCTGAAATATTTCAGCGCGTAGCGATACTGTTCCTCATCGGCGCGGTCGAGACCGATGACGATGTTGGAAATATAGGGTACCTCGGTCAGGTGTTTGACAATGTTGTCGAGCGCCTCTGCCTCGAGCTCGGAAAACAGCGAGGGCAGGATCAGCGTGATCGGTCGGGTCGCCGAGAAGCTCGAAAGCTCGCGCTCCACGCGATGCAGCGAGCGTTCGCGCAGGTTGTGAAGCGTCGCGACGACGCCGTTTTGATGAAAGTCAGCCATGGCGACGCTCCTGATTTTTGTGCTTGCGGCAGCGCAGGAAAATGGCTGCCGAGTGGAATATGTATCAGAGCGGGCGGCTTTCAACGCTGCGAGGCCGCTCGATCGTCATTGTTAAGCGGCAACTCCACGAGTAACGGGTGGTTCCGTCCGGGTGCGAGCCGCTCATCTATTTACCAACTATATTATGCCAATAATTGCAATATCATGTCATTCCAGCCGTAAGGGCCCGGACGCTCGGACCGGGTGATGAAACCCGCGCGCTCGCGATCCGAAACCGGCATTTCGGCATGGGCGGGATTGGCGATGATGACGCCCCGGTCGGCGGCCTCCAGCATGGCCGCATCATTGGGCGCATCGCCCAGCGCCACGGTGAAGATCGGCTCATGCGAGGTTTCGGCATAGTGGCGGGCAATCTTCGCCATCGCCTCGGCTTTCGAGGTTTTCGGCATCAGCGTGAAGAACCGGCCGCCCTGGACCGCCTGAAACCCATGCGCGTCAAGGATTGCCGCAAAGGCAGCGCGCTCGTCTTCGCTGCCGGACCACAGGCCCGGTTCGGAAAAGCGGCGCTTGCGGGCAAGCCGGGCGTTTTCCAGCGTCATGCCGGTTTTCTCCGCGACCTCCGCATCGCTCCAGTCGCCGAAACCCTGGTAGTGGCGGCGCAAATCCGGGTCCATGGACGACAGCACCGCGCGCAGCCTGTCATAAACGCCGGCTTGCTCCGCTTCGCCGCCCGGCCAGTTGACGATGCCGGCGCCGTTTTCCACGATCATCGGATGGTCGATGCCGATCGCGGCCGCGATCGGTCGCATCTCGGCTTCGGTCTTGGAGCTTGCGAGGATGAGCGGGATGCCGCGCGCCTTCAGAAGCTCCAGCGCCGGGCGGGCCGGTTCGAAGGAATAGGTCTCGTGGTCGAGCAGCGTGCCGTCGAGATCGGTGAAGACGATTTGCATCGGCTGGCCTCGATCAGCCACGGTTTCGGGCAAGAAACTGCCGCGCCGCGTAAAGCGAAATCGCCGAGGCATTGGAAACATTGAGCGATTTGATCTCGCCGGGCATGTCGAGTCGTGCCAGTGTGGTGACGGTTTCGCGCGTCTTCTGGCGCAGGCCCTTCCCCTCCGCGCCCAGCACCAGCGCGATTTTGTCGCCGCGAAGGCTCTCCTCCAGCACGGCGGGCCCCTCCGAATCGAGCCCGACGGTCGTAAAGCCCATGGCGTGGAGTTCATCCAGCGCCTTGGCCAGATTGGTGATCTGGATATAGGGGATATATTCCAGCGCGCCCGAGGCGGACTTGGCGAGCACGCCCGATTCGGCCGGGCTGTGGCGCATGGTGGTGATCACCGCGCCGGCGGCAAACGCGACGGCGGAGCGCAGGATCGCGCCGACATTGTGCGGGTCCGTGACCTGATCGAGCACCAGCAGCAGCGGGCTGTCCTGCAGCGCATCCAGCTTGCGGACCGGCAGCGTACGCGCCTTCAGCATCACGCCCTGGTGGATCGCGTCCTCGCCGAGAATGTCATCGATCTCCTTAGGGCGCACGATCTTCACGGGAAGTTTCGGCGGCAGCTCCAGCCCGTCGGTCAGGCGGGCAAGCGCGTTCTGGGTGATCTTGAGCGCGATCAGCGTGCGCTCCTTGTTCTCGATCGCCGCGCGCACGGTGTGCAGCCCATAGAGCAGCACCTCGTCATCGGCCACCGGCAGCGGGCCGGCCGGTCCGCGCTTGCCCTGTCGGGCCGGGGCAGGGGGCAGATCGCCGCGCGCGCGCTTGTTATCGCGGTGGGCGCGTCGGAGCTTGGCGTAATGGCTGTCTTTGGCGGAGCCGTCGCGGTCGTGTTTCTTGTTCATGGGTTTTTTATAGAGCGGCGGGCCGCTTCCGGCTAGACGGTTGGCGACGGTTTTGCACTGCGGCGCGCCTGCATTGCTGGCCAGATGATTTTTCGGCGGATTTTGTGAAGCGCCGTGTTGACAGAGCGTCATCAGCCGGTCATATACGCGGCGCAGATCGAAGCGAGCCGGCGTGCCGGCGCGGTATCGATCGGCGGCATGGCCGCCATCCAGTCTGGTACTGGAGGAGTGCGTGAGTGGTTAAAACGGACGGACTGTAAATCCGTTGACTTAGTCTACGTTGGTTCGAATCCAACCTCCTCCACCACCGGACCTGGGACCTGATCCGAGCGGAGCGAGGACCGGCGGATCATGCAGGCAAGTTGCAGGTTGGAACGCCGATCCGAGTGTATCGAACCGAAACGCTCTTCTGAAGTTCCGCGGGTATAGCTCAATGGTAGAGCAGCAGCCTTCCAAGCTGAATACGCGGGTTCGATTCCCGCTACCCGCTCCAATCCATCTCTCTTTCACAGCGCAAGCATTGTTTCATCGCCCTGACGGCGGCGGCGATTATGTTGCGCCATGCCATTGCACTCCTCGATGAAATCTCGTAAAGGTTGTATTTTGTTGTGGCGCGTTGTTTCGAAGTTGCATTATGGGAGCATGAACCGGGCAGGCGTGGAGCGAAAGCGCCTGCGGGGATTGACTTGAACGACCGTTTCTTTTGAATAGACCGGAGTTCAACCTGTTCCAGGTTTATGCCGACCGATTGGAGTGGACCGACTGCGCCGTCGCCGCTCCTGCAGTCCCTGACGCATAAAGGTTTCGGTCGTCGCGGTTGCAGCAGCGTGATGAATTTGATGGGGTTCTCCGGCCGGTGGATATCATGCAGTCATTGATCGTGACGGGTGGGTTGGCGATCCTGGCAGCCAGTTTCGTCCTTGCCTGGTTTACCGGCGGCAGGCCGCGTTATCTGATGCTGTTCGCGCTGGCGCTGTTGCTGGTGGACGTCGCCTTCATAGGCATGTTTCTCCGTCCTTTGCTGCCGGACAATATTGCTCTGCCCTTCAGCAACATGGCTTTCATCGCCACGCAGATCATTTTCGGGGAATCCCTGCTGCAGCGGCGGGGCAAGTCGTTCGGGCGGACGTTCATAATCGGCATGTTCGTCCTGCTCAGCGCAGTCTATGTCACGCTCTATTTCACATCGACGCTGGAGATCCGCACCGCCGGCATCAATATCGGCCTGATCGTTGTCTTCGCCGTCACGCTCAAGCATATCTGGATCCGTCGCGACGACACCATTCACGACAAGCTGATCTTCTGGACCTTCATCACCCTTGGTCTGATGCACACCATCCGCACGGCCGGCGTGTTCTTCAATCAGGACATCGCCAATCCGCAGTCGGTCTTCTGGGGCTTTCTGCAGCTCTATATCCTGCTTCTGGCGATGATCCTGACGCTTGAGATACTGGCCTCCCATTTCGTGGAGCGCCTTGAGACGGCGAACACGCTGCGGGATCGCGATCATCTCACCGGCGTGCTCAACCGCGCCGGTTTCGAGCGCGCGGTGGGCGCCATCTATGCCGGGCGAACGCGGGTGATGGTGAGCCTGGTGCTGATCGACATCGACGAGTTCAAGGCGATCAATGACGCGCTCGGCCATCCGGTGGGCGATGCTGTGCTCCGGCGCGTCGGCGCGGTGCTGATCGATCAGTCGCGCGCCGGCGACATCGTCGGGCGCATTGGCGGTGACGAGTTCGCGATCCTTGCCGTCGATCTCGGGGCGGAAGGGGCTGGGGCGCTTGGCGAGCGCATTCGCCGGCGGCTCGACGAGGATGCCGCTTCCGGAAAGGACCGGCAGCTTGCCGCCCGCTGCAGCGTGGGCGCTGCGACCATCAACATCGAACGCGGCTACGAAACCCTCTATGAAGCCGCCGATGCCGCGCTTTACGAGGCCAAAAGGCTGGGCCGCAACCGCGTGGTGAGCGGTTCCCCCGACATTGGCCGGGAGGCAGAGCAGGGCGGCGCGCGCGTGGTGCCGTTCGTATCCGAGCGGCGGCGCACGGACATCTGACCCGCTTTCGGGCGCTTCCCAGATTTTGTCTTGCTTATTGCTTCCGAAAGCCTTAAACGGCGGCACTAAACCGGTTCGCCGGGGCATCCGTGTTACCAGTTACAGGAAGCATTCACATGGCAAAAGCAAAGTTTGAGCGGAGCAAGCCGCACGTAAACATCGGCACGATCGGCCACGTTGACCATGGCAAGACGTCGCTGACGGCAGCGATCACGAAGTTCTTCGGCGATTTTCGCGCGTATGACCAGATCGACGCGGCTCCGGAAGAAAAGGCCCGCGGCATCACCATCTCGACCGCGCACGTCGAGTATGAGACCGACAAGCGTCACTACGCCCACGTCGACTGCCCCGGCCACGCCGACTATGTGAAGAACATGATCACCGGTGCTGCCCAGATGGACGGCGCGATCCTGGTCGTTTCGGCCGCCGACGGCCCGATGCCGCAGACCCGCGAGCACATCCTGCTTGCCCGTCAGGTTGGCGTTCCGGCGATCGTCGTGTTCCTGAACAAGGTTGACCAGGTCGACGACGAAGAGCTGCTCGAGCTCGTCGAAATGGAAGTCCGCGAACTGCTCGACTCTTACGAGTTCCCCGGCGACGAAATCCCGATCATCAAGGGTTCGGCTCTGGCTGCTCTCGAAGATTCGGACAAGAAGATCGGCGAAGACGCCGTTCGCGAACTGATGGCTGCCGTTGACGACTACATCCCGACGCCCGAGCGTCCGGTTGACCAGCCCTTCCTGATGCCGATCGAAGACGTGTTCTCGATCTCCGGCCGCGGCACGGTCGTGACCGGTCGCGTCGAGCGCGGCATCATCAAGGTTGGCGAGGAAGTCGAGATCGTCGGCATCAAGGACACGCAGAAGACCACGGTTACCGGCGTTGAAATGTTCCGCAAGCTGCTCGACCAGGGCCAGGCCGGCGACAACATCGGCGCGCTTATCCGCGGCGTTCAGCGCGATCAGGTCGAGCGCGGCCAGATTCTGTGCAAGCCCGGTTCGGTTACCCCGCACACCGTGTTCAAGGCAGAAGCCTACATCCTGACGAAGGACGAAGGCGGCCGTCATACGCCGTTCTTCACCAACTATCGTCCGCAGTTCTACTTCCGCACCACGGACGTGACCGGTGTTGTCACGCTGCCGGAAGGCACGGAAATGGTGATGCCGGGCGACAACGTCACGGTTGACGTCGAGCTGATCGTTCCGATCGCGATGGAAGAAAAGCTGCGCTTCGCCATCCGCGAAGGCGGCCGCACGGTTGGTGCAGGGATTGTTGCTTCAATCATCAAGTGATTGAAGTACAAGCCCGTAGCAACCAACCGGCATGCCATGAATGAAAACGCGCTTTAGGCGCGTTTTCGGCGGCGCCGGCATCGTCGCCTCGATCATCAAGTAAGGCTTGATCGAACGAAATTGAAAAGCCCCGCCGGAGCGATCCGGCGGGGCTTTTCAGTTTGGTGACAGACCTCGCCACCCATACTGGCGTCATCCTCGGGCTTGTCCCGAGGATCTAATCACCCCTCCCTGCGCGCGGAGGGAGCGATTGATAACGTTCTGTCTTAAAATGGATTTTGGTCCGATACGCCTGTTGTGCGGAAACGTGCTTAGATGCTCGGGACAGGCCCGAGCATGACGAGGATGAGAGGGATTACCTTATCAGCGGCCTGTGTCCTTCGGAGCGTTTCGGCGTTTTTTCGGCGTATTCGCCGCCAGCAAGACTATCACATCGGCTCGCCCACCTCGACAATGTGTCCGTCCGGGTCAAAACGTCGGAAACGAAAACAAGCGTATTGATGAAGACCGGCCTTGCCATGGCCTCAGCCGCCGCCCACGAGCAGCAGGGCGATCGGCAGCGTGATGATCGATACCACTGTCTGCACGGTGACGACCGCAGAATAGAGCCGGGCGTCGCCGCCGAGCTGGCGGGCGAGCACGTAGCCGTTCATGGCGGTGGGAACGCTGGCGCCGAGCACCATGACAGTGAGCGTCATGCCGGTGATGCCGAAGGCCGTGGCAAGGGCGTAGGTGACCAGCGGAAACAGGATCAGCTTCAGCGCCACCGGCAGCAGGACCATCGGCTTTGGCCTCAGCGCGTCGGCAATCACCAGCCCCGCGCCGACCAGTAGCAGGCCCATGCCGAGCGCCGCGCGGGCGAGCAGATCGAGGGCGGCATAAAGCGGGTCGTAGATAGGTATGCCCAGAACGTTGATGATGATCGAGACGAGGGCGGCGATAATCATCGGGTTGGTGACGACATTGCGCACCATCACCCTGATGTCGGTCTTTTCCTCCGAAAACGAGACCAGCACGAGAACATTGATGATGTTGAGCGGCACGATCGTCGCCGTCATCATCAGCGAGATCACCGCCATGCCCTCAAGGCCGGCAAACTTGTCGGCGATCGCGAGCGCCACGAAGGCATTCCAGCGGGTTGTCGTCTGGAATACGGAGGTGAAGGCCGGTCGGCTGAGGCCTGTGCGCTTCAGGATGGGCCAGAGCGCGATTGAAAGCGTGGTTATCGCAGCGACGGCCAGAAGCGCGACCCAGCCGATGCTGCCGGCGTCGAGCGAGGAGAAATCCGCGCGCGCCAGCGTGGTGACCAGAAGTGCCGGAAACAGCACATAGTAGCCGAGCTGGTTGAGGCCGGACCAGAACGCCTCGCTGAACAGCGGAACGCGCTTCAACACCGCGCCGAAGGCGATGATGAGGAAGATCGGCAGGACACTTTCAAAGATGAGGAGCATGCGGTTTTCCGGCTGTGAATTGCGCTGCGGTTAACTTTGGCGAGGATCATTGCTTGCCAGATGGCTGCGGTTTCTGCCAGAGATAAGACGCAAAGGATAAAACAAATGCAGGAAGTCCGCTTGCGGCGTTATCAGGTGGCGATACTGGGCGTGTGTCTCGCATGCCTGCCGGTGGAGCTCGCCGTCAGCGGCGCGATCCTGCTGGCGATCGCTTTCGTGGATTACATGTTCGACCCCAACCGCATGATGCGCGGCGATCTGGAACCGATGCAGGAATAGCCCGTCATTGCTGCCGGGCGATGGCCGCCATGCGGTCGAGCGCGCCTTGCAGGATAAACGAGGCGGCCGCCGAATCGATCCGCCCGGCGCGTTTCTGGCGCGAGACATCCATCTCCAGCAGCGCGCGCTCCGCCGCCACCGTCGACAACCTCTCATCCCAGAAGCAGAACGGTAGGTCGGTCTTCTGCTCCATGCTGCGCACGAAGGCCCGGGTGGCCTGCACGCGCGGCCCGGCGCTGCCATCCATGTTCATCGGCAGGCCGATGATGAAGCCGGCGATCCGCTCCTTTTCTGCGAATGCCAGCAGCGTTTCGGCATCACGGGTGAACTTGGTCCGCTTCAGCACCGGGCGCGGCGTGGCAAACCGTCGCGACAGGTCGGAAACGGCAAGGCCGATGGTCTTGGTGCCGAGATCGAGCCCGGCAATGGCTGTGGCGGGGCCAAGCGCTGCGGCCAGCTCTTCAATGGTTTGCACTGTCATCGAATTTTCTTGGGTTTTTCTTCGCGCCTTTTGCCACGCTTTGATGGAAAATGGCGCGCTATCGCATTAGGTGTTGGAAGAACACTTAACGCCAGCAAGGAGGAAAAGCAAAATGAAGCTGACCTGGCTCGGGCATTCCGCGTTTCGTCTGGAAACCGCGAAGGCAACCATTCTCATTGACCCGTTCCTGAGCGGCAACCCGTCGTTCAAGGGCCTTGATCGCGAGGCTGCGGTCAAGGGCGTCACCCATATCCTGCTGACCCACGGCCATGGCGACCACCTTGGCGATACGGTGCCGATCGCCAAGGAGACGGGCGCGACCGTGCTTGCGAATGCGGACCTTGCCGCCTGGCTCGGCAAGCAGGGCGTGGAAAAGCTGGAGGCCGGCAATACCGGCGGCACGATCGATTTCGGAAGCTTCACCGTCACCTTCACCAACGCGCTGCATTCCTCCGCCTTTATCACCGAGGATGGCGTTTCCCACGCGCTCGGCAATCCCAACGGGCTGATGCTGCATATCGATGACGAGCCGACGACCTATCACATGGGCGATACCGATATCTTCGCCGACATGGCGCTGATCAACGAGCTGCACGCCCCGCAGGTGGGGCTGGTGCCGGTCGGCGATCGCTTCACCATGGGCGGCGCGGTGGCGGCGCTTGCCTGCCAGCGCTATTTCAACTTCGAGACGGTGCTGCCGATCCACTACGGCACATTCCCGATCATCGACCAGACGCCGGAGTCCTTCGTGACCGGCATGGCCTCGGGGCCGACGGAAGTGCTGACGCCGAAACCGGGCGAAACGGTCGAGATCTGATCGATTGCCCCGTTGCGAAGGGCGGTCCCGCCCTTTATAGCGTCAGGGACAGATTAGAACCGGAGAGCTTTCATGTCCGTAGACACCGCGACCGTAAAACGTGTTGCCAAGCTGGCCCGCATCGCCGTTGATGACGAGGCGGCCGAGCGCATGACCGGCGAGCTGAACGCGATCCTCGGTTTCGTCGAGCAGCTTGGCGAGGTCAATGTCGATGGCGTCGAGCCGATGACCTCGGTCATGCCGATGGCGATGAAGAAGCGCGAGGACGCCGTCACCGATGGCGACAAGGCCGACGATATCGTCGCCAACGCGCCCGAAACGGAACGCAATTTCTTCCTGGTGCCCAAGGTCGTCGAATAGACGCCCGAAGCCTCTCCCAGCGACCGCAACAAAGTGACGCACATGACCGAACTGACCAGCCTGACCATTGCCGAGGCCCGCGACAAGCTCAAGGGCAAGGAAATCACCGCGACCGAGTTGACGGCCGCCTATCTGAAGGCGATCGACGAGCACAATAGCGCGTTCAACGCCTATGTCGCGGTCACCCATGACCAGGCGACGGCGATGGCCAAGGCCTCCGACCTGAAGCTGTCGCAGGGCACCGCGGGCGCACTGGAAGGCATTCCGCTCGGCGTCAAGGATCTGTTTGGCACACGCGATGTGCACACCCAGGCGGCATCGCACATTCTCGACGGCTTCAAGCCGAAATATGAATCGACCGTGACCCAGAACCTCTGGGATGACGGCGCTGTGATGCTCGGCAAGCTGAACATGGACGAGTTCGCCATGGGCTCCTCCAACGAGACCTCTCATTACGGGCCGGTGATCAACCCGTGGAAGGCCAAGGGTTCGAATATGGATCTGGTGCCTGGCGGCTCGTCCGGCGGCTCGGCGGCGGCCGTCGCGGCGCATCTTTGCGCGGGGGCTACCGCGACCGATACCGGCGGCTCGATCCGCCAGCCAGCGGCGTTCACCGGCACGGTCGGCATCAAGCCCACCTATGGCCGCTGCTCGCGTTGGGGCGTGGTCGCCTTTGCCTCGTCGCTCGATCAGGCCGGCCCGATCGCGCGCGATGTGCGCGATGCGGCGATCCTGCTGAAATCCATGGCGAGCGTCGATGCCAAGGACACGACCTCGGTCGACCTGCCTGTTCCGGATTACGAGGCCGCCATCGGCCAGTCGGTGAAGGGCATGAAGATCGGCATCCCGAGGGAATACCGCGTCGACGGCATGCCGGAGGAAATCGAGAAGCTCTGGCAGCAGGGCATCGCCATCCTGAAGGATGCCGGCGCCGAGATCGTCGATATCTCGCTGCCGCACACCAAATACGCGCTGCCGGCTTACTACATCGTTGCCCCCGCCGAGGCCTCCTCCAACCTCGCCCGCTATGACGGCGTCCGCTACGGGTTGCGCGTGGACGGCAAGGACATTGCCGACATGTATGAAAAGACCCGCGCCGAAGGCTTCGGCAAGGAAGTGCAGCGCCGCATCATGATCGGCACCTATGTGCTTTCCGCCGGCTATTACGATGCCTATTACCTGAAGGCGCAGAAGGTGCGCACGCTGATCAAGCGCGACTTCGAAAACGTGTTCGCAGAAGGCGTCGACACCATCCTGACGCCGGCCACGCCATCGGCTGCCTTCGGCATCGCCGATCAGGACATGGCAAACGATCCGGTGAAGATGTATCTGAACGACATCTTCACGGTGACGGTCAACATGGCCGGCCTTCCCGGCATCTCCGTGCCCGCCGGCCTCAACCCCAAGGGCCTCCCGCTCGGCCTCCAGCTCATCGGCAAGCCTTTCGAGGAAGAGACGCTCTTCCGCACCGCCGCCGTGATGGAACAGGCTGTGGGCAGGTTCACGCCGGAGAAGTGGTGGTAGGAGAAGGGAGTCGGGAATGGAAGCTGACTACAACGAGATCATCGAACGTATTCGCCAGCTTCCGCCCGGAACTGTCATTCCAAAGCCTGAGGCGCGCGGCCCGTTCACGGTTAAAGGAATAGGAACGCGAAGAGGCGAGGACGCCCTCGTGTACTATATTCCAAATACCAAAGGCGGGCGTCCTCACCAGAAGGGCGTAACCTTCACGGAGTTTTCTAAGGCATTTGCCGAACTCACCCGCAGTGGAATGCTAACCCATGCTTGGGCCAACGCACACATACCTGAATGCGTCAGCAACGACTCTTGTAATTTCACTACGATCGGTGGCATTTTCTCGCTACTCGGCCACGCCCGATACGATCGGCGGGGTGTTTACGTGACAACGTGATGAGAGCCGTACTACGGCCGGCTACTTCTCCTGCGTCCTCATATAGGCCTTCAAAACCGCGTTGATGCGGGTCTGATAGCCTTTCCCCTGTGACCTGAACCACTCCAGAACATCGCTGTCGAGACGCATGGTGATCTGGGTCTTGGCGACGGGGTCGACCAGCTTTGCTTCGCGGAAGAACGCCTCGTCCAGTTCCGGAATGTCGCTGTAGTCGATATCGTCGTCTCGACGCTCGGCAAGGGTCTTAAGTTTTGCGTTTGATAGCGTCATTGAACAGAGCCCTTTCTCTTCTGTTGGCGCGCCGCGCTGAAATCAGACGGGTGCGGCCGTTCCGGTCCGTGTGCACCACCACGATAATCAGCAGGTTTTCGATCGAGCCTATGCTGGTGAAGCGGGCTTCTCCGTATTCGAAGCGGTCGTCGCGTTTCGTCAGCACCGGCCCTTCGAATATCCGGCAGGCGTCTTCGAAGCTGATACCGTGTTTTTCCAGATTTCTTTGGCTTTTGGCGCGGTCCCATTCAAATTCCATACGCCAAGTGTAGTTACAATTGTATTGCCCATCAATGGCGAATTCGTGACATTCCTGCGGCATCATTTTCCTGCCGGAACCGCGTGTCAATTCGGCCATATTCCAAGGGCTCTTGCCGGCCAAAACTGATTTGGAAGGCAAGGTTTGAAAACGTTTCCTCTGGTGATGCTGGCGGCCGTTGTGGCGCTGTCGGCCTGTACGCCCGCGCTCTCGCCGCAAAACGAGACCGCCGCGATCGATCATTTCGTAAGTCCGCTGGAGGGCAAGTCGGAGGCCGACGGGGCTGCCGGTCCCGATGACCGACTGCGACTGTCCTATGCTGCGGACAAGCCTACCCAGACATTGACGGCGGCCTCGAAGGCGCTGGACATGGTGCTGCAGCTTGGCAGCAACAAGATCAGCGTTTATCGCTACCGAGACCCGGAAAGCGGCAAGGCCGGCTATTTCGATGGCGACGGCAACAGGCTCGGCCAGTATCTGCTGCGCAATCCCGTGCCTGATGGTCGGGCGACATCGGGCTTCGGTCCGCGCCATCATCCCGTGCTTGGCTATTCGCGCATGCATTCGGGTGCGGACTGGGCCGCCCCTGTCGGCACGCCGATCTATGCCGCGGCCGACGGCACGGTGACCTTTGCAGGCTCCCATGGCGGCGACGGCAAGATGATCGAGATCGATCACGGGCACGGCTACAAGACCAGCTACAGCCACCAGAGCAAGTTCGCCGCAGGCGTGGCGGCGGGCAGCCATGTGGAGCAGGGGCAGCTGATCGGCTATGTCGGCAAGACCGGTCTCGTCACCGGCGCGCATCTGCACTACGAAGTCTCGATCAATGGCCGCAAGGTCGATCCGCGAAAGGTGCATTTCATCCGCGAGGGCAGGCTTGAGGGCACGGCGCTGGCCAAATTCAAGGACTATGTGAACGGAGACGACGACGCCTGACGACCCTTCGGGGTGTCGACGGAGGCCTGCACGCGTGAACGTCCTGCCTCGGGCTCACTCTGCCGGGCCGGTGATCAGCGCCGAGAGTTTGGCCGAGGCTTCGTTCAAAAGGCCGACATGGCCGATCGCCTCTTCCAGCGACAGCCGCTGCAAGGGAGCGTGGAAGGAAAGCGAGGAGACGAGGCGGCCGAAGGCATCGCGGATCGGCACGGCGACCGCGATCATGCCGTCCATGAATTCCTCATTGTCGGTGGAATAGCCGTTTTCGCGGATGCGTGCGATCTCCGCCATGACCGCCTCGGGCGTCGTCATGGTGTTGGCCGCGCGCGGCGTCAGCTCGGCGGCGTTCAGATAGCCTTTCAGATGCTTGTCATCGAGCGAGCTCAGATAGATCTTGCCGGCGGAGGTGCAGTAGAACGGCACCCGCGAGCCCACGGGGAGCTGGATCCTCAGCGGCCACTTGGTCTCCACACGCTCCAGATAGATCATCGCGTCGCGATCGGGCAGCGAGATGTTGCAGGTCTCGTTGATCTGTTCGGCCAGCGCCGTCAGGATCGCCTGACGGGCGGTGCGGATCCTCAGCGACGACATGATGCCCGCCGACATGATCCGGAGCCGGCTGCCGGGCGAATAGCCGCGGCCATCGATCTCGCGCTGGATGAAGCCCTCAGCCTCGAGCGTGGAGAACAGCCGGTGGATCGTCGGCTTGGGCAGGCCCAGCGCCTGGTTGACTTCCGTCGGCGTGACCGGCGCGCCCGCTTCGGCGAGCGCCTCCAGCACCATCAGCAGGCGAAGGTTGGTCGGTATCTGGCCGGTTTGATCGTCCACGGATTGCCACCGTTCACATTGGTCATTTCGGTTTGTCCGGGAACGGCATCGCCACTCCCGGCGGCATTATCTGTTCGGCAGTAGCATTGTCGAAAGCGAGGGCACAAGCGCCACCAGTATCCACACGGCGATAAGCGCCAGGATATAGGGATAGATATAGCGCAATATCCTGAAATAGGAGACGCCGGTCACGCCCGATGCCACGTAGAGGTTCAGCCCATAGGGCGGGGTGATGAAGCCGATCGAGGCGCCGACCAGGAAGATGACCGCGAACTGGATCGGGTCGACTCCGATCGAGGCTGCGATCGGCGCCAGGATCGGGGCCATGATGATCGTGGTCGGCAGGCTTTCGAGCACCATGCCGGTGATGAAGACGATCGCCATTGCCGTAAACAGCACCGGATAATAACCGCCCATGGAGCGCACGAAGCCGCCGATCGCCTCTTCCGCGCCCATGACCGAAAGGATCTGCTGCATGACCACCGAGATTGCGATCAGCGGGGCCAGAATGCCGGTGATCTGGGCCGAGCGCAGCGTGATCTTCGGAATATCGAGCGGGCTGAAGCCGCGCACCACCAGCATTTCGCCGTAGCTGCGTTCGCTCGGCGGGCGGTCCTCGCTCGGCGAACCCATCATCTTGTGCAGCGGCAGGCTGACGAAGCCGACGACGACGCAGAACGCGACCGTGACGGCGGCGGCCTCCGTCGGCGAGAACTTGCCGGTATAGATGCCCCACAGCACGATGCCGATGGCGAAGAAGCCGAGCCAGGAGCCGAGGCCGGTCTTGAAGACCCGGGACGGCTGCAGCCGGATCAAATGGCCCCAGCCATTGATCGTGCAGATGACCCAGCAGAACGCCATCATCGCGAGGCCCATCAATATGCCGGGAATGATGCCGGCGACGAACAGTTCGGAGATCGGCAGGTTCATCAGGAAGCCGTAGACGATGAAGATGATCGACGGCGGAATGATGATGCCCAGCGTGCCGCCGGCCGCGGCCGTCGCCGCCGAGAACCGCTCGTCATAGCCGCCCTTCTTCATTTCCGGATGCAGCATCGAGCCGATCGTGGCGGTGGTCGCGGAGTTGGAGCCGGAGATCGCCGCAAACAGCCCGCAGGCGCCGATCGCGGCCATGGCGAGCCCGCCGCGCAGCCAGCCGAGGCAGGAATAGGCGAAATCCGACATGCGCCGGGCGATGCCCGACTGGTTGATCAGGTCGCCGGTGAGGATGAACAGCGGCATGGCAAGCAGCGCAAAGCCATCGGTGAAGACATCGGACAGCGCGGAGCCGAGATTGTCGAGCGGCAGGCCGAGCAGCAGGCTCATGCCGATGACCCACACGCCGATGACCAGCAGCACCGGAACGCCGAGCAGGAAGACGCCGGTTGCGCCGAGCGAGATAAGGGTGATCCAGAGAGAATCGGACATCTAATGCTCCTCAGTCGCCGAATTGGGTCGTGGCGGAAATCAGCGGCGCGCCGTCCCGGTAGTTCTGGTAGTCGATCGCCAGATTTTCGAAGGCGCGGCCGGCCATCAGCAGAAAGCTGACCGGAACGGAGGTGAGAAGCCACCATTGCAGCACATTGTCGGTGCCGAGCAGGATCTGGAAATTGGCGGCGGAGTTGAAGACCACCCGCGTCGAGGTGACGATGACCACCCAGGAGAATACCAGCCAGAGTGCCGCGTCCAGCACGAGGCAGGCGAACTGCCCGGCGCGCGGCATCATGGCCCGGAACTCGGCGAAACTCAGATGGTTGCGGAACTTCATGTTATAGGCGCAGCCCGCCCAGGTCATGAACAGGAAAAGGAACGGGGGCAGGGTGGTCGACCACGGTTCCTGAACGGAAAAGACGAAGCGGCGGAAGACTTCCACCGAGAGAATGGTGGCGATCAGGAGGTAGGACCAGATCATGACCGTCTTTTCGAGATGTCTTTCGAGGAAGGGCAGGCGGGCGTAGATGAACGCCACCAGCAGACCACCCACAATCGTCACAACCAGACCAACGAGCCATGCGCCATCGGAGCGCATCGCCTCGCTGATCGTCCAAGAATCCCAGCTTCCGATCGCCGTGACGATCGACCAGGCTCCGCCAAACAACGAATCCAAGGTCATTCTCCTCCCAAAATGCGGGCATGATTACCGGCAGCCGGCATTCCTCCCCGAAATGCCGGCCGCCATCTTTTTCTACCGGTTCAGGTCAGCTCTTCCACCAGCGGCGCGGCTCGACGTTTTCCGGCTTCATATCGGCCGGAACCTGCCGCGCGATGGCGCTGATCTCGGTATAGGTGTCGATGCCGCCCGCCCAGTTATTGAGGCGCTCGCGCCACTGTTCCCACGGTTCCGGATTGTATTCCGGCGAGCACATTTCTTCCGCCATCTTGATCTGGTCGTCGGCAAGGAAGGCCGGGCGGACATTGTTGTCGGCAAACACCGTATTGGGAAGCTGCGGATCGGAGAAGCCGACCGTCTTCACAAGTGCGGCTTCGTTCGCGCCCTGGATCACGGCCTGGGTGAAGTAAGAGGACTCCATCACCGCATCCTGCACTTCGGGCTCGAAACTGTCGAAAACCTTGGCGTTCATCGAGGTGTGCTCGGTGCCGCAGAAGAATTTCAGGTCCACCGACTGCGAGACCACCGGCGCCATATTGGCGTAGGCCACTGCAGACGCCCAGGTTTCGGCGCCGTCGATCAGCCCCTGCTTCAGGCCGTCCAGCGTTTCCTCCCAGGCGATCGGAACCGGGTTGAGGTTCAGAAGCTGCATGGCGATGCGGCCGAGCTGGGTGCCGGTCACGCGGTTCTTGGTGCCGAATAGTTCCTCGAGCTTGGTGATGGTTGGCTTGTCGGAATATTTGAGCCCGAGCTGGATGCCGCGCAGTTCGCAATGGGTGAACAGGAATTTCAGCCCGTGGCGCTTTTCCAGCGGGTCGCGCAGGATGCGCTGCGATTCCGGGCTGTAGAAGAAGTGATACTGCGATGCGCGGCCCGGGAACATGTAGGCATAGTCGAGCACGTTCAGATAAGGCGCGCCGCCGGCCGAATTCTGGGTCGAGGCGGTGTATATATCGACAATGCCGAGCTGGGTCTTTTCGACGCAGTTGAGCTGGCCGCAGATCTGGTTGTCCCCGATGAACTCGACGCGGACCAGCCCGTTGGTGCGTTCTTCCAGGTCGCGGGCAAATTCCAGGCAGCCGACGCGTTCGATCAGCGTGTTCTGGGCGTTGAAGCCGGCCGCGCCATATTTCAGCGTGTATTTCGGCTCGTTGCCGAAGCGTTTTTCGTATGTGGATTCAACGGCTTTCGCCAGCCTCGGCAGCGTGACCACGCCCGCCATGGAGCTTGCCGCCAACAGCGTCGAGCTCAACCCGAAACGTCCCGATAATTTGAAAAGATCGCGGCGCGATATGTTGCGCAGCTTCTCGTCCAGTCCCGACATTTTCTTCCCTCCCTATGAAAAAATGAGACTTGCGGTATCGAAATCAATCATATATCGAATGCCCTTGCAAGATACTTTCGTCGCTTCGGCGGCAAATTCAGGGCTTGAGGGGGGCTCATGGAGCGGCTGGAAGCAGATTATGTGATCGTCGGCGCGGGCTCCGCCGGCTGCGTCATCGCCAACCGGCTGAGCGCCGATCCGAATGTCAGCGTCGTGCTGCTGGAGGCGGGGCCGGCGGATCGCAATCCGTGGATTCACATTCCGGTCGGCTACTTCAAGACCATGCACAATCCGACGGTTGACTGGTGCTACAAGACCGAACCGGACCCCGGCCTTAATGGCCGTTCGCTCGACTGGCCGCGCGGCAAGGTGCTCGGCGGCTCCTCCTCCCTCAACGGGCTGCTTTACGTGCGCGGCCAGTCGAGCGACTACGACCGCTGGGCCCAAATGGGCAATCGCGGCTGGAGCTGGGAGGACGTGCTGCCGCTGTTCAAGCGCTCGGAAAACCAGGAGCGCGGCGCGGACGAATTTCATGGCGCCGAGGGCGAGCTCTCGGTCTCCAATATGCGGCTGCAGCGCCCGATCTGCGATGCCTGGGTGGCGGCCGCCACTGCGGCGGGCTACCCGTTCAATCCGGATTATAATGGCGAGACCCAGGAGGGCGTCGGCTACTTTCAGCTCACCGCCCGCAAGGGCCGGCGCTGCAGCGCCGCCGTCGCCTTCCTCAACCCGGTCAAGAACCGCCCCAACCTGAAGATCGTCACCGGCGCGCTGGTGAAAAAGGTCGAGATCGAGAACGGCCGCGCCACCGGCGTCAGCTATCTGGCGCATGGCAGAAGCGATGCGCTGGTGGCCTGCCGGCGCGAGGTGATCCTGTCGTCGGGCACGATCAACTCGCCGCAACTGCTGATGCTATCGGGCATCGGCGACGGCGCGAAGCTCAAGGACAACGGCATCGAGGTCATCCGTCACGCGCCGGATGTCGGGCGCAACCTGCAGGACCATCTCCAGGCCCGCCTCGTGTTCAAATGCAACGAGCCGACGCTGAACGACGAGGTCCGCTCGCTTTTCAATCAGGCCCGGATCGCGCTGAAATACGCAATGTTCCGCGCGGGTCCCATGGCGATGGCGGCGAGCCTTGCCACCGGCTTCATGCGCACCGGCGACCATGTGGAAACGCCGGATATCCAGTTCCATGTCCAGCCATGGTCGGCCGATAATCCCGGCGAGGGCGTGCATCCGTTTTCCGCCTTCACCATGTCGGTCTGCCAGTTGCGGCCCGAAAGTCGCGGCGAGATCGTGCTCAACGGCCCGGATCCGCGCACCTATCCCAAGATCTTCCCGCATTATCTTTCGACCGAGACCGACCGGCGCACCATTGTCGAGGGCGTGAAGATCGCCCGCAGGATCGCCCGCCACGCGCCGCTGAAGTCGAAGATCGCCGAGGAATTCAGGCCTACCGCCGATCTTGCTATGGACGATTACGAGGGCACGCTCGACTGGGCGCGCAACTATACCGCCTCGATCTATCATCCGACCGGCACATGCCGCATGGGCCAGGACGAGCGCGCGGTCGTCGACGAGCGTCTAAGGGTTCGCGGCGTCGCCGGGCTTCGCGTCGCCGATTGTTCGATCATGCCGGAGATCGTTTCCGGCAACACCAATGCGCCGGCGATCATGATCGGCGAGAAATGCAGCGATCTCGTGCGCGAGGACAACCGGCAGATCGCCTGACACCCTATATAATTTCCTAGAGGAGACTACCCATGAAAATGACCACCGAAGAAGCCTTCGTCAAAGTCCTTCAGATGCATGGCATCGAGCACGCCTTCGGGATCATCGGCTCGGCCATGATGCCGATTTCCGACCTGTTTCCGCAGGCCGGCATCGAATTCTGGGACTGTGCCCATGAATGCAATGCCGGAATGATGGCCGACGGCTACAGCCGCGCTTCCGGAAAGATGTCGATGGTCGTTGCCCAGAACGGGCCGGGCATCACCTCGCTGGTCACGCCCGTCAAGACCGCCTACTGGAACCACACGCCGCTTCTGGTCGTCACCCCGCAGGCCGCCAACAAGACCATGGGGCAGGGCGGCTTCCAGGAAGTGGAGCAGATGGCGCTGTTCAAGGACATGGTCGCCTATCAGGAAGAAGTGCGCGACGCCTCGCGCATCGCCGAGGTGCTGAACCGCGTGATCCTTAAGGCCAAGCGCGCCTGTGGCCCGGCGCAGATCAACATTCCGCGCGATTTCTGGACCCAGGTCATCGATATCGAACTGCCGGCGATCGTCGAGTTCGAACGTCCCTCCGGCGGCGAACAGGCGATCGACCGCGCCGCGAAATTGCTCAGCGAAGCCAAATTTCCGGTGATCCTGAACGGCGCCGGCGTCGTTCTCGGCGGCGCGATTGAAGCCTCGAAGGCGCTTGCCGAACGGCTCGATGCGCCGGTCTGCGTCGGCTATCAGCATAATGATGCCTTCCCGGGCAACCATCCGCTGTTTGCCGGCCCGCTCGGCTATAACGGCTCCAAGGCCGCGATGGAACTGATCGCCAAGGCCGATGTGGTGCTGGCGCTCGGCACCCGGCTTAACCCGTTCTCGACGCTGCCGGGCTACGGCATCGACTACTGGCCCAAGGATGCTGCGATCATTCAGGTCGACATCAATCCGGACCGCATCGGCCTCACCAAGCCGGTCACCGTCGGCATTGTCGGCGATTCGAAGAAGGTCGCGACCGGCATTCTCGACAGGCTTGCCGGCAATGCCGGCGATATCGACCGCGACGACCGCAAGGCGCTGATCGCCAAGACCAAATCGGCCTGGGCGCAGGAACTGACCTCGCTCGACCACGAGGAAGACGATGAGGGCACTACCTGGAACGAACGCGCCCGCGCCCGCGAGCCGGAGCGGATGAGCCCGCGCATGGCATGGCGCGCGATCCAGCAGACTCTGCCTAAGAATGCGATCATTACCTCCGATATCGGCAATAACTGCGCGATCGGCAACGCCTATCCGACCTTTGAGGAGGGCCGCAAATATCTGGCGCCCGGCCTGTTCGGCCCCTGCGGCTACGGCTTCCCGGCGATCGTCGGCGCCAAGATCGGCCAGCCGGATACCCCGGTTGTCGGTTTTGCGGGTGATGGCGCGTTCGGCATTTCCATGAACGAGATGGTATCGCTGAAGCGGGACAACTGGCCGGCGATCACCATGGTGATCTTCCGCAACTACCAGTGGGGCGCGGAAAAGCGCAACACCACGCTGTGGTTCGACGACAATTTCGTAGGCACCGAACTTTCGCTCGATGTTCGCTACGCCGATATCGCCAAGGCCTGCGGCGTCGAGGGCGTGCAGGTGACCTCGATGGAGCAGCTTTCCACGGAACTCGACAAGGCCGTCGAGCGCCAGATGAAGGAAAGGAAGACGACCTTCATCGAAGTGGTGCTGAACCAGGAGCTGGGCGAGCCCTTCCGCCGGGATGCGATGAAGAAGCCGGTCTCGGTCGCCGGCATCAACCGGGCGGACATGCGCAAGCAGGCCGTTTGAGACCTTGAACGAGGCAATGGCGGGGCAAGCCTTCCCGCCATTGCCTATTGAAAATCAGGCGGCGGGCGACCTTGCCAATCACCCCTGAAATGCTTTTTATGGGCCCGTCGTCCCGATCAGCGCAATCAGACCCGCAGGGTGAGAACATGAACCAGCTAGAAAAGATTTTCGCCAACGCAAAGCGGCTGGAGAAGACGATCATTCTGCCCGAATCGAATGACCGGCGCGTGCTGGAGGCAGCCTGCAAGGCAGCCGAAATGGGCGTCGCCCGCATCATTCTGGTCGGCGTAAAGAGCGATATCGACAAGCTCTGCGCCGAGATCGGCATAACCTGCCCCGAAGCCATAGAGGTGGTTGCCCCGGAAAGCTCAACCCTCCTGCCCGAGCTCTCCAGGCTCTATTTCACGCTGCGCAAGCATAAGGGCGTCACCGAGGAGGATGCCGACAAGGCCGCGCGCAATCCTTATGTTTTCGCGGCCCTGATGGTGAAGGCCGGGCATGCGGACGGCACGGTCTCGGGCGCGGCCTGTTCGACCGCCGATGTGGTTCGCACCGCGATCCAGGTGATCGGGGCTGCCCCCGGCACCCGACTTGTCTCCAGCTTCTTCCTGATGATGCTGGAGGCCGACCACCATCCCAAGAAGGGCGCCTTCCTGTTTTCCGATTGCGGGCTGGTGATCGATCCGGATGCGGCGGAGCTCAGCAAGATAGCGATCGCGGCGGCCGGCTCCTACACCATGCTCACCGGGGATACGCCGCGCGTGGCTATGCTGTCCTTCGCCACCCGCGGCAGCGCCTCACACCCCATGGTCGACAAGGTCGAGCAGGCGGTGAAGCTGGTGCGGCTCAACCGGCCGGATCTCGCGGTCGATGGCGCGCTGCAGTTCGATGCCGCCTTCGTTCCCGCAATCGCCAAATCCAAGGGGGCCGGCGAACCGCTCGGCGGGGAAGCCAATATCTTCATCTTTCCCGATCTGCAGGCCGGCAATATCGGCTACAAGATCGCCCAGCGCATCGGCGGCGCGTCGGCCATCGGGCCGGTGCTGCAGGGGCTCGACAAGCCGGCCAATGATCTCTCGCGCGGCTGCTCGGCTGAGGACGTGCTCGATATGATCGCGGTGACCGCCTGTCAGGCGGGTGCGCCGAAATGAGACAATCGCGCGGAAAACGGGTCGCCCTTCATCCCCTCATGAGGTGAGGGCGCATGCCCGACCTTGCCATTTCCTTTCCGGTGTTCGCCGGCTTCGCGGCCTGTCTGGCTGTGGGCGCTTTCCTGCGCGGTCTGGCCGGCTTCGGCATGGCGCTGGTCGCGATGCCATTTCTGGTGCTGTTGGTGCCGCCGGCCGATGCCGTGCTTGCCGTGCTGGTGGTGCAGATCACGCTGACCCTGATCGACCTTCCGGAATGCATCGGCCATGCCGATCGCCGTGCCGTCGGCCTGCTGACGCTCGCCGCCATCTTCGGAACGCCGGTCGGGCTGCTGTTCATCTCCGTCGTGCCGCTCTGGCTGGCGCAGATCGTCATCGGCTCGATCACGGCCGGGGCGGCGGCGGCGCTGTTCTTCAGATTCTCGCTTGGACCCCGGCCGGGTGCAGTCTCCACCACTGCGGTCGGGTTTTTCGCCGGCCTGTTCAGCGGTCTTGCCGCGGCCCCCGGCCCGCCGGTCGTGGCCTATTTTCTGGCGCGCGAGGTGCCGGCGCGCACCAAGCGCGCCTCGATGATCATCCTGTTTGCGATCCTTGCCGTGTTCGCGCTGGCGACGGCGGCTTTCAAAGGCGCGCTTCACCTCCACGTCGTCCTGCTCGGACTGTTCTCCGCGCCGCTATGCGCCGGCGGCTCCGCGCTCGGCGCCTACTTCTTCCGGCGCGGCTCGGAGACCAGCTACCGCAATGTGGCGCTTCTGGCGATGGTATGCTCGGCGCTGTTTGCAATCGTTCTTGGATTGGACGGCATTTTACGCGGATAGGCGATATCTGTTGGTCAAGCAGCCATCAGAGCGCTGTTTTCTCGTCGCTGGCAGGCCGTTCAAGCCTGTCATGTTCGAACAGTCCCGGATACGCCACGCCAACTTTCGCCTGGAGGCCGCACCACCAGTGTCGGTTGGCTGGGCAGTTGATCGGATGTTCCAGATCAGGCATGCCGTTTACCCGCTTCTTGCCCGGGTTCTGACGCGCGAATGTTATGAGCGGTCCGAGAAAGAAGGAGCGCGTTGTCAGGAATGGGCGGTTGGACCAGCTGACGCAATCGGAATGCGTGAGGTAAAATTCGTCTTCCAGTTTTTGAATGAAGCGGTTGCCGTTCGCGATTGTGCCGGGCATAGCAAGGGACTCATGAACGCGCAATCGCGCGGCCCGCGGACGCAGATAAGCGCGGAGCTTCTTTCGCAGCGGCTCCTCGCTTTTCCAATAGCGCAGAAAACGTTTCGACACTCTGTCGGGGCGGCCGGACACTTGGAAGACATCCATCTCGTGCTGGTCGAACAGGATGATCGCGCGTCTTAGTAGGGCCGGAGCCTTCTCCTTGTCGACGAAGACATTGTCGCTCTCCACGATCAGGATGCGCTCAGTTTCAAGGCTTTCCGCGCAGCGCGCCAGCCCTTCCTGAATGCCAAGATTGCTCTCCGTCGCGACCGGAACGAACCCGAACTTGCGGGCGATATCCATTTCCTCCGGACTGCCTTCCTGACAGATCACCTTGCGCTCTGAAAACAGGTCGCTGACCGGCGCCAGGGAATGCAGGGTTCGTTCCAGCGTTCTCGGAGACTTCCACGTCAGGACGGAAAGCCCAACTTCCGGGAGGTCGCTTCTGGATGTGTCCGAATGAGACGACATTAATATAGCTCTCGGTGAGGAGCGTTTGACCCGGGGCAGGTCGACCAAAAATCAGGACATTGTACGCAGACGGTCTGCGTACAATGCCTTTCTGCTAATAACCCAAGGGCTTCAGCGCCAAAGAACTTCCAGAATCTCATAGGCGCGGGCGCCGCCCGGCGCGTTCACTTCGATCGAATCGCCAACTTCCTTGCCGATCAGGGCGCGCGAGATCGGAGACGAAATCGAGATGCGGCCTTCCTTCACATCGGCTTCGAGATCGCCGACGATCTGGTACACCTTTTCTTCCTCGGTGTCCTCGTCCACGAGCTTGACCGTCGCGCCGAAACGGACCTTGTCGCCCGACATCTTGGCGGGATCGAAGATCTCCGCGCGGGTGGTCACGTCCTCGAGCTCGCTGATGCGGCCCTCATTGTAGCTCTGGGCTTCCTTGGCGGCATGGTATTCGGCGTTTTCGGAAAGGTCGCCATGGGCGCGCGCTTCCGCGATTGCCTGGATGATCCGGGGACGTTCCTCCTGCTGGCGCCAGCGCAGCTCTTCGCTGAGCTTGGCAGCCCCGACCTTCGTCATCGGTACTTTTTCGACCATATTACTGTCCTTTGGTCTGTCGTTCGACGCGGCAGAGACGGGCTCCGTCGCGTCCGTGCATGTTCTTCGTTTTCGTGGGGCGAACAGCCGTTCACTTGGGAAGTTCCCGGCCGATTTGCAACACAAAAAGAAACAGGTTCCGAAGCGTGACCCCGGAACCAGTTTCATAGCTAACGGGCCTTATAACAGATGCGGCGGCGCGAATTCCAGACAAATCGTCTCACCCATCCAGCCACGGTGATCAGGAGCGGCGCGGCCGGGGCTGTGGCAGAGGCGCTTCAGTGCCCTTCCACAGGTCGAGGTGGCTCCCGCCGGTAAACCCTGTTTGCGGAAAATGACAGGGCGAGCAGGGCGAGCAGGGCAACGAGCGCGCAAGCGGTGAAACTTGCACAGTAAGCGTCGCGCGCAGCAGTAAGCCAGGGGGCGTGGCTGATGCCGAGCTCGCGAGCGCTGTCCACCGCGCCGGCGAGCGTCTGTTCGGCGTCAAAGGCGGCGGATGGCGGCAGGGCGGATAGATCGACCGGCTGCATGGCAAAGCGGTAGATCACGGTCGCGAGGCTTCCCAGAAGGCCGACGCCGAGCGCGCCGCCGAACTCGGCGCAGGTCTCCGACATCGCCGAGGCGACCCCGCCGCGCTCCGGCGGCGCCGAGCCGATGATCAGCCCGGTCGTGGTCAGGATGGCGGGAATGAAGCCGAGACCCAGAATGACATTGGCGATCAGCATGCCGGCAAGGCTCTGATACCATGCGGCAAGACCGATGGCAGCGGCGCCGACCGCGTTGATCGCAAGGCCCGTGACGACCGTCGGGATCGGCCCGAGGCGGTTGGTCACCCGCCACGCCTGCAGCGACATCACGGTGAAGAATACGCCGGGCAGGGCGCTCCAGAGTGCTGCCTCCAGCGGACTCATGCCCAGCACGAGCTGGAAGAACTGGGCCTGCAGCAGGAAGATCGAGAACATGAAGAACACGACCGCCATATTGACCAGCATCGAGACCGTAAAGGCCGGACGGCGGAACAGCCTGAGGTCGATCAGCGGCTCGGCAATCCGGTTCTGACGCCGGACGAACAGAACGCCGAAGGCAATTCCCGCGGCCACCGGCAGCAGATCGGTCGCATGAAAGCCATGGGCCGCGATCTGCTTGAAGCCGTAGATCACCGGCAGCACGGTTGCCAGCGACAGGAAAACGCTCGTCAGATCGAGCCGGGGGCTCTCGCCTGAACGGTATTCCGGCAGTAGAAAGGGACCGCTTGCCAGAAGCGCCAGCATGATCGGCACGTTGACCAGGAACACCGAGCCCCAGTGAAAGAAGTGGAGCAGCACCCCGCCGATCAGCGGGCCGACGAGGCCGCCGAGCGCGAAGGCCGTGCCCCACACGCCGATCGCGCGGTTGCGTTCGCTCTCGTCGCGAAACATGTTCATGATCAAGGACAGCGTCGAGGGCGCGACCGTGGCGCCGGCAATGCCGAGCAGCGCGCGGGCGAAGATCAGCATGCCCGCCGTCTGCGCCATGGCGGCGAGGATCGAGGTCAGTGCGAAGGCGGCCGCGCCGATCAGGAGCAGCTTGCGCCGGCCGATCCGGTCGCCGAGCGCGCCCATGGTCACCAGGAAGCCCGCGACCATGAAGCCGTAGATATCGTTCATCCACAGAAGCTGCGGCGCGGATGGCTCCAGTTCGCGCACGATCGAGGGGATGGCGAGGAACAGCACCGAAAGGTCCATGGAATAGACCAGACAGGCGACAGAGAGGACCACGAGGCCCACCCATTCGCGGCGGGTCGCCTTGACGGTTTCGGTCATGGGGTATGCTCCGGATTCGGCATCAAGTTAGCAAAGTGCTGCACGCGTTACCCCAAAACGCGGACGCATCCCAGCATTTTGCGATTCGCGCACCCAATTGGGAGCCGATCCCACTAGATCGGCTATAATGAAAAATGCGCCGCTCGACCGGCGCATTTGAGGTCGGAATGGCGTTGGTCCTCAGCGTTTCATCGACACGAGGCAGAAATATGCGCCCTGCGGATCGAGAAACTGGGCGACGACCGCGCCGTCCGGCACATCCATCGGACCGTTGAGCAACTGCCCGCCGCCGGCCTTCACCCGCTCGATCGCGGCATTCAGGCCATCGACCTGGAAGTAATAGCTCCAGGCCGGCGTGGGCATGCCGTCGGGCATCCGCATCATCCCGCCGAGATCGTCGCCATCGCCGGCGAAGAGGTGGTACTTGCCCATCGGCCCCATATCGACCTCCTGCGACGGCTTCCAGCCGAACATCTTGCCGTAGAAGGTGACGGCGGCTTGGGGGTCGCTCGTGTAGAGCTCGCGCCAAGCAGCGGTGCCGGGCGTGCCGCGCGGCGGAAATTCCGGCATGCCGCCTTCCGGCGGGATCGGCGTGAAGACGCTGATCGCCGATCCCTGCGGATCGCTCACCACCGCAAACCGGCCGACCCCCTGAATGTCATGCGGCTCCATCAGCACATTGCCGCCAGCGGCCTTGAACTCGGCTGCCTTGGCGTCGACATCCTCGACATCGACATAGCCCATCCAGTGCGGCGGAATGTTCTGCGCGCACATGTCCTCGGTCAGCTGAATCAGGCCGCAGACATGGCTCTCATAGCCTTCGATGCCGAGCAGCGTGTAGGCTACGTCGGGATGGCCTGCATCCTGAGCCTTCCAGCCGACCACATCCTGATAGAAGGCCTTCGCGGCCTCGGCATCCGTCGTCATCAGATCGTACCAGATAAATTCGCTCGCCATGTGCTGTTCTCCCTGTTGCTGGAAACCGGTGCTGTGTGGTCTGTTATTTAAGTTGATATCAACCTATAATCTCGCGGTCAAGCCTGTATCAGCATAGCGATCTTAGCCGTCGATCATGACAAGAGCAGGACTGGAGGCAAACGGCCTCAACCGGCATTGCCAAGTTTTGAGGCGAGCGCTAGACTTTCCTCAGCGGACCTTCGCGCCGATGGCGTCGTGCGCAGGGGAAGGCCGCGATCACCATGATGATGGTCCTGCACGCCCGGACGTTTGAGCGCTTGTGAAGAGCGCTTCGAACCGGGCAGGGGCAATCCGTCCGGTTCAGCGGATGAGGATTGACCCATGAACGAACTGGCCACCCGCCCCGAGAATTTCATTTGCGAGAATGGCGACAAGGCGCCGCTGCCCTTCAGCCAAGCGGAATATGACCGCCGGCTCGCGCTTCTGCGCGCGGGGATGGAGGCACGCGGCGTCACCGCCGCGCTGTTCACCTCCATGCACAACATCGCCTATTATTCCGGCTTTCTGTACTGCGCCTTCGGAAGGCCCTTCGGCTGCGTGGTGACCGCCGACCGCTGCACCACGATCTCGGCCAATATCGATGCCGGCCAGCCCTGGCGGCGCAGCCACGGCGACAATGTCATCTACACTGACTGGAAGCGCGACAACTTCTGGCGCACGGCCGCCGGCCTTCTCAAGGGTCATGATCGGATCGGCATTGAGGGCGATCACATGACGCTCGCCGCCCGCTCCGCGCTTGAAACCGCGATCGGCGCTGCGGAAATCGTCGATATCGCAGCCGACGTCATGGCGCTGCGCATGATCAAGTCTGCGGAGGAGATCGCGCTGATCCGCGAAGGGGCGCGGATCGCCGATATCGGCGGCGGGGCGATCCATGCGGCGATTGAAGAGGGCGTGCGCGAGATCGATGTGGCGATGGCCGGGCGCGATGCGATGGAGCTTGCCATTGCCGAGGCCTTTCCGGATGCGGAATATCGCGATACCTGGGTCTGGTTCCAGTCGGGGCTGAACACCGACGGCGCGCACAACCCGGTGACCGCGCGGTGTCTTCGGCAGGGCGATATTCTCAGCCTCAACGCCTTCCCGATGATCTCCGGCTATTATACCGGGCTGGAACGCACGCTGTTTCTCGGGGAGCCGGATGCAGCATCGCTGAAGCTCTGGGAGACGAATGTCGCCGCCCATGAGCTCGGCATGTCGCTGATCCGCCCCGGCATCTCGTGCGCCGCGATCTGCGCCGAAGTCAATCGCTTCTTCGCCGAGGCCGGCGTGCTGCAATACCGCTCCTTCGGCTACGGCCATTCCTTCGGCCTGCTCAGCCATTATTACGGCCGCGAGGCGGGGCTCGAGCTGCGCGAGGATATCGAGACCGTGCTTGCGCCCGGCATGGTGATCTCGATGGAACCGATGTTGTTCGTGCCGGAGGGCACGCCGGGCGCCGGCGGTTACCGCGAGCACGACATTCTGGTCGTGGGCGAAGACGGCGCCGAAGACATCACCGGCTTCCCCTATGGCCCGGCGCACAACATCATTGCTGGTTAGAGCAAACGCACCGATTTAGCCGTGCAGGCGGCTGGCATAGGCATCGAGCTTTGCCAGCGTCTGCCGGCCACCATCGACGGCGCCGAACTCGACGGTCGCATCGCGGGCCTCGGCCGTCTCGAAGATCAGGATCAGCGAAACGCGGGTTTTTCCGCCTTCGTCCTCGAGCAGGATCAGGCCGCGAAAATGGGCGGGCTCGCCGAGCTCGCCGCCATGGTCGTAGGCAATGCGGGCCGGAGGAGTGATCTCCGTGTAGCGGATCCAGTTGGGCCAGTCCTTGCCGTCGGGGCCGTGCATCGTGTAGTGCCACAGCCCGCCGACGGAGAAGTCCATCGCGTGGGTCTCGTTGACGAACCCTTCCGGTCCCCACCATTGGTCCAGATGCTTCTCATCGGAAAGCGCCTTGAACACCAGTTCGCGCGGGGCGTCCATGATGCGCTCCAGGCGGATGATTTTTGAAGGATCAAGTTCAGCGGTCATCGTTTTCTCCCTTTAGAAACTGTGCGAGACGGTCGAGATTCTGGTCGTTGGCGGCCTTGAGGAAGCGGGCCATTGCCCGGTTTTCCTCGGTCGGCTCGAATTCCATTACCCAGACAAGGCGGCTTCCCCCTGCGTGGTCCTCGAACCGCATTTCCAGCACGAAATCATGCACCGGCAGATGATGGCGGGTGCGGATAAGCTGCCCTTCTTCAATCTCCAGAAACGTCCAGTGATTGTCGAATTCATTGCCGTCCGAGGCGGTCATGACGATCCGCCACTGGCCGCCCGGGCGGAAATCGAAGGCAGTGATCTCGTTTTCGAAACCGTGCGGTCCCCACCATCGGGTGAGCTTTGCCGGATCGGCTACCGCTGAAAACAGCGTGGCGCGGTCCTGCGGAAAGCTCCTTTCGTTCTCGATCTTGAGGCTTGCGTTGGGCTTCTTCTCGCTCATGGCGTTTCCTCGTTCTGAATTTTAGCAAGATGGGCTTCCAGCCGGTCGAGCCGCTGCTCCCACAGCGCCCGGTAGTCCGAAAGCCAGCCATCCACCGCCTTCAGCGTCTCCGGCTCTATCCGGCAGGGCCGGGTCTGCGCCTCGCGGCCGCGGGAGATCAGCCCGGCGCGCTCAAGCACCTTCAGATGCTTGGACACCGCCGGCAGCGACATGTTGAATGGCTCGGCCAGTTCATTCACCGTCGCTTCACCCTTGGACAGCCGGGCGAGGATCGCGCGGCGGGTGGGATCGGCGAGCGCGGAGAGCGTCTGGGTCAGCGGATCGGACATCATGTATTTATCCTATCGGTTAATTAACCTGATGGATAAATAAAGGAGGTAAGCCTTTGCGTCAAGCCCAAAGAAAAGGGCAGGCGCCGGGCCTGCCCTTCATAGGCGTCTGAGACTGATGCGAGGTTCAGGCGTAGCTTTGCAGCGGCCGCACTTCGAGCTGGCCCTGTTTCAGCGCCTTGATCGCCTGGGCGGCGGCCATGGCGCCGGCCATGGTGGTGTAATAGGGCACCTTCTGGGTGAGTGCTGCGCGGCGGAGCGACTTCGAATCCGAGATCGTCTTGTCGTTGCTGGTGGTGTTGAACACCAGCTGGACCTGACGGTTGCGGATCGCGTCCTCGATATGCGGACGGCCCTCGCGCACCTTGTTGATCTTGGTCGCGGCGATGCCGTTTTCCTCCAGGAAGTCGCGGGTGCCGCCGGTCGCCATCACGGTGAAGCCCTGTTCGACCAGCAGCCGGACGGCGGGGAGCACGCGCTCCTTGTCTTCCGACTTGACCGAAACGAAGACGCAGCCATCGCGCGGCAGGTCGACGCTGGCGCCGAGCTGTGACTTGGCGAAGGCGATCGCGAAATCCTTGTCGAGGCCGATGACCTCGCCGGTGGAGCGCATTTCGGGCCCAAGCAGCGTGTCGACGCCCGGGAACTTGGCGAAGGGGAAGACGGCTTCCTTGACCGCGATATGGTTCAGCTTGCGCGGATTGGGGCGCTCTCCATAGGAGTCGATCACATCGAAAAGCTTCTCGCCGGCCATCACGCGCGCGGCGATCTTGGCGATCGGCGCGCCGATGGTCTTGGCGACGAAGGGCACGGTGCGCGAAGCGCGCGGGTTCACTTCGAGGATATAGACCGTGCCGTCCTTGATGGCGAACTGCACGTTCATCAGGCCCTTGACGTTCAGCGCCAGCGCCAGGGCGCGGGACTGCTCCTCGAGTTCATCCAGCACCTCCGGCGAGAGCGAATGCGGCGGCAGCGCGCAGGCGCTGTCGCCCGAGTGGATGCCGGCCTCCTCGATATGCTCCATGATGCCGGCGATGAAGACATCCTGACCGTCACAGAGGCAATCGACGTCGACCTCGGTGGCGTTGGTCAGATAGCTGTCGAACAGAAGCGGGTTCTTGCCGAGCATGGTGTTGATCTGCCCGGTCTTGTCGTTCGGGTAGCGCTGCTTGATATCCTCGGTGACGAGTTCCGGCACCACTTCCAGGAGGTAATGCGACAATCCCGCTTCGTTATGGACGATCTCCATGGCGCGGCCGCCGAGAACATAAGACGGGCGGACCACCAACGGATAGCCGATCTCGGCCGCCACCAGGCGGGCCTGCTCGACCGAATAGGCGATGCCGTTATTCGGCTGATTGAGATCGAGCTTGATCAGGAGCTTCTGGAACCGGTCGCGGTCTTCGGCGAGGTCGATCATGTCGGGGGCGGTGCCGAGGATCGGGATGCCGTTCTTTTCCAGCGCTTCGGCAAGCTTCAGCGGCGTCTGGCCGCCGAACTGCACGATCACGCCGGCAAGCGTGCCCTTTTCCTGTTCCGCGCGCATGATCTCGATGACGTCTTCCGCGGTCAGCGGCTCGAAATAAAGGCGGTCGGAGGTGTCGTAGTCGGTCGAAACCGTTTCCGGGTTGCAGTTGACCATGATCGACTCGTAACCCGCATCCTTCAGCGCGAAGGCGGCATGGCAGCAGCAATAGTCGAATTCAATGCCCTGGCCGATCCGGTTCGGGCCACCGCCGAGGATGACGACCTTCTTCGCATCCGAAATGCCGGCCTCGGAGCGCGTGGCGCCATCGAAGGGCGTCTCGTAGGTCGAATACATGTAGGCCGTCGGCGAGGCGAATTCGGCGGCGCAGGTGTCGATGCGCTTGTAAACCGGGCGAACGCCGAGCTTGTTGCGAAGCTGGGCGACTTCCTTCGGCCGGCCATGGGTGAGGCTTGCCAGACGCTGGTCGGAAAAGCCCATGGCCTTCAGCATGCGCAGGTTTTCGGCATCCTGCGGCAGGCCGTGTTCGCGCACCCGCTCTTCCATTTCAACGATCGCGCGCAACTGATCGAGGAACCAGGGATCGATCTTGGAATGCTCGTGGATCTCGCTCTGGCTGACGCCAAGCCGCATCGCCTGGGCGACCATGCGCAGGCGATCCGGCGTGCCGGTGCCGATCGCGGCGCGGATGGCGTTGCTCGGCTCGCCGTTCTCGATGCCCGGAATTTCGATCTCGTCAAGGCCGGTGAGGCCGCGTTCGAGGCCGCGCAGCGCCTTCTGCAGCGATTCCGGGAAGGTGCGGCCAATGGCCATGACTTCACCAACGGACTTCATCGCCGTGGTCAGGGTGTTTTCCGCGCCCGGGAACTTTTCGAAGGCAAAGCGCGGGATCTTGGTGACGACGTAGTCGATCGAGGGTTCGAACGAGGCGGGCGTCGCGCCGCCGGTAATGTCGTTCTCGAGTTCGTCCAGCGTGTAGCCGATGGCGAGCTTGGCGGCGACCTTGGCGATCGGGAAGCCGGTGGCCTTCGAAGCCAGCGCCGAGGAGCGCGACACGCGCGGGTTCATCTCGATGACGACGAGGCGGCCATCGGCGGGGTTGACGGCGAACTGCACGTTCGAGCCGCCGGTCTCCACACCGATCTCGCGCAGAACCGCCAGCGAGGCGTTGCGCATGATCTGGTATTCCTTGTCCGTCAGCGTGAGGGCAGGGGCGACGGTGATCGAATCGCCGGTATGCACGCCCATCGGATCGACGTTTTCGATGGAGCAGATGATGATGCAGTTGTCCGCCTTGTCGCGGACCACTTCCATCTCGTATTCCTTCCAGCCGAGCACGGATTCCTCGATCAGCACTTCGGTGGTCGGCGAGGCATCGAGACCACGTTCCACGATCTCGAAGAATTCGGAGCGGTTATAGGCAATGCCGCCGCCCGTGCCGCCAAGCGTAAAGGACGGGCGGATGATCGCCGGCAGGCCGATGGTGTCGAGCGCCTGGGCGGCGATCGCCATCGCATGCGCCATGTAGCGCTGCTTGCGGTCTGTGTTGCCGAGGTTCCACTGGTTCTCGAGCTCGTCGAGCGCGGCGTCCAGCGCATCTCCGGACAGCGTCTTTTTCAGTTCGGCGCGCTTGGCTTCGTGCTCCTGGCGATGCTGGTCCTTGATCTCGGTGGCGTTCGCCAGCATGGATTTCGGGGTTTCCAGCCCGATCTTGGCCATCGCCTCGCGAAACAGCGCGCGGTCCTCGGCCTTGTCGATCGCATCCGGCTTTGCGCCGATCATCTCGACATTGTAGCGCTCCAGCACGCCCATGCGGCGGAGCGACAGCGCGGTGTTGAGCGCGGTCTGGCCGCCCATGGTCGGCAGCAGCGCGTCCGGGCGTTCCTTGGCGATGATCTTGGCGACGACTTCCGGGGTGATCGGCTCGACATAGGTGGCGTCGGCAAGCTCCGGGTCGGTCATGATCGTGGCCGGGTTGGAGTTGACCAGAATGACCCGGTAGCCTTCCTCCTTCAACGCCTTGCACGCTTGCGCGCCGGAATAGTCGAACTCGCAGGCCTGGCCGATGACGATCGGCCCCGCGCCGATGATGAGGATGGATTTGAGGTCTTGGCGCTTGGGCATGGGCGGTATCCGTCGTTTCTTTTTATCATCCCTGCATCAAAAACCGGCACGGTGGACCGGGCCGGGTACGGGACGTGAAATCATGTAGGCTAGGTGGGCCTTATAGGGAAATTGCCATGGCAACGGAACCCCGAAAATGCACCGCGTGAACCGCAATCAACCAAGTTTTTCGCGCTTCGATGCACTTAAGTGTGAACTTTTCGTTTACATGCTGCGTTATTACTCCAAACCGGAGACAAAACCATGTTTGAATATCTGCCTCTTATCGCATTCCAGATCGTGTTCGCGGCTGCAGGACTTGCTATTCTTTACCGGATCGTCGGCGGCAGGATTTTCGGCGCGGATGATGCCCAGCGCAAGGCAGGCCATGGCGAGATCTTTCGCAGGGCCTCCAAGACCTCGCATGCTTGAGTTTGAGCCCGCTACCCGGTGACGCCGGCAGGCGTCACCGCTTCGGCGGCGCGGTGAGCCTTTCCGCCTCGCTGCCTTCTATCCTCTCGTAATTGAATGTTCCCTCCGTCAGCACCTCTTCCGCCGCCTGTTTCAGGCCGGCGAGCGCGGCCCGGGCAAACGAGCCGCCGACGCTGATGCGCCTGACGCCGGCGCGTTCCAGCGCGGCCACGGAATAGTTCTCGCCCTGAAGCCCCATCACCACGTTGACCGGCTTGTCGACGGCGCGGCAGACCGTGGCGATCGCCTTGATATCCGGCAATCCGGGTGCGTAGAGCACGTCCGCCCCGGCCTCGGAAAAGGCCTGGAGACGCCGGATCGTGTCAGCGAGATCGGGGCGGCCCCACAGGAAATTTTCAGAGCGCGCGGTGAGAATGAACGGCTTTCCGGCCCGGGCTTCCGCCGCCGCGCGCACGCGCTCGACAGCCGCGTCGAAATCATAGATCGGATCGTCGGGCCGACCCGTGGCATCCTCGATCGAGCCGCCGACGAGGCCGGTGTCGATGGCAAGCCGGATCGTCAGCGCGCAGTCCTCGGGCAAATCCCCGAAGCCGTTTTCAAGGTCGGCGGAAACCGGCAGGTCGGTGGCCTCCACGATTGCCTTGGCGTTGGCAAAAATGTCCTCGCGCGACAGGTCCGCAGCCGAATCGCGGCGGCCGAGCGAAAAGGCAAGCCCCGCGCTGGTGGTCGCAAGCGCCTCGAAGCCGAGATGGGCCAGCAGGCGCGCCGAGCCGGCATCCCATGGATTGGGCATGACAAAGGCACGTTCGCGCGCATGCAGCGTCATGAACCGGTGATATTTTTCTTCCTGCGTCGCCATAAGCTGTCCCCTCCAGTCATGCTCATGAGGAACGTATAGGGAACATCTTCAACTGTAAAGAGATCAGACCGGGTTTGCGCGCTGCCAGCGCGGGTTGAACAAAGGGGAGGGTGGCGCGTTAGCTTTTCAAACCGGAGACATTTATGAATTTTGAAAACCTGACTTTGATCTGGCTGATCGTTCTCTTTGCGATGGCCGGTGCGGTCATTCTCGGTTGCGGCGTCAGGATCACCGACGTGGCCGACAGGATTGCCGACCGCACCGGGCTCGGCGAGGCGCTGATCGGCGGCCTGCTGCTCGGCGCGGCGACCTCGCTCTCGGGCACGGTCGTGTCGGTGACCTCGGCGCTCGATGGCCGGGCCTCGCTCAGCTTCTCCAACGCCGTCGGCGGCATTGCCGCGCAGACGGCGTTTCTGGCGCTTGCGGACATGATCTACCGCCGGGTCAATCTCGAACATGCGGCGGCCGATCTTTCCAACCTGTTTCAGGGCGCGCTGCTGGTGCTGCTGCTCAGCATGCCGCTTCTGGCCTATACCTCGCCGGAAATCACGCTGTTTGCCGTCAGCCCGATGTCGCTTGCCATTTTCGGCGTCTACATCGCCGGCGTGGTCGCCTCCAAGCGCGTGCGCGACGAGCCGATGTGGAAGCCTGTCGGCACGCATGAGACGCGCACGGACCAGCCCGAGGAAGAGCAAAGCGATGCCCGCGGCAATGTCAGCATCTTCGCGGTGTTCATCGCTCTGATGCTGCTGATGGGCATTGCCGGCTATGTGATCTCAGAGATCGCGGCCGTGATCACCGACCGCTACGGCCTTTCCGCCTCGCTTGTCGGCGCGCTGATGACGGCGGTGGTGACATCGCTGCCGGAACTGGTGACGACGCTTGCGGCCGTCAGGCGCGGCGCGCTCCAGCTTGCCGTCGGCGGCATTATCGGCGGCAACACGTTTGATACGCTGTTCTTGACGCTTTCGGACCTCGCCTATCGCGACGGCTCGCTCTATCACGCGATCGGCAAGGACGACCTGATCTGGCTTGCCGTCGGCCTGTCGGCAACGGCGATCCTGCTGCTCGGCCTGATCGTGCGCCAGAAGGCGGGCCCCGGGCGCATCGGGTTCGAGAGCGCGGGCATCCTCTTTCTTTATTTCGGCGCAATCGCGATCACGGCAATCTGACCGGGCTTGTCAACACGTATAAAGGAGTGCATATCTAAATCGAACCGTTCGGTTCGATAAACATTCGAAGGTGGTTTCATGCTCGTTCACTATCTGGAAGACTCCCGCGCCCATCGCATTCTCTGGCTTCTGGAGGAACTCGGGGTCGACTATGAGATCAAGCGCTACAAGCGCGGCGAGAATATGAGCGCGCCCCGTGAATTGAAGCAGATCCACCCACTCGGCAAGTCGCCGATTATCGAAGACGAAGGCCGGGTCATCGCCGAAAGCGGCGCGATCGTCGAATATCTGATCGACCGCTACGGCGAAGGCAAGGGCCTCAGGCCGGAGCCGGGCACGGATGAGGCGCTGCGCTATCGCTACTGGCTGCATTATTCCGAAGGCTCGGCCATGCCGCTTCTGGTGATGAAGCTGGTATTTCAGAAAATCCCGGAGCAGGGGCCCCGCCTGATGAAGCCGCTGATGAACATGATTTCCAAGGTGGTGACAACGAAGCTCACCGACCCGCAGCTGAAGACCCACGGAGCCTTCTGGGACGAGGAGCTGAAGCGCGACGGCTGGTTCGCTGGCGCTGATTTCACCGCCGCCGATATCATGATGAGCTTCCCGGTCGAGGTCGGCATGGACCGGATTGCCTTCGGCGAGCGCCCGCAGGCCGTTCTGGACTATCTGGTCAAGATCCACGCCCGTCCGGCCTATCGCCACGCCCTGCAACGCGGCGGCGCCTATCGCTATGGCGGCAACCCGATTTCGTGATCGGATTGGATCGCCGACAAACCTCCGCTTTTTACGGTCGTAATCCTTGGATGGGGCCCGTGCAGGATGCGGGCGGGCAGGGCAGGCACTATCACCAATCTGACACGATCTCTTGATCGGGCTCCGCCATCATGGACTGCCCATAAGGGTGGCAATTGCCGAAAAAAGAAGCTAAGGAATTTTCGCCGCCGGGGCCCCGATATTGCATGGCCCCGGCGCGTCAGCTTCTGGTGAATTTCATGTCTGTCACAATGCCTACTGCGCAAGCAGCCGGCCATTCGTGGTTCTCCCACCTCAAGGAAACCCTTACCCTCGGCATCCCCCTCATCGGCGCGCAACTGGCCCAGCAGGGAATCAATGCCACCGATATCTTCATTCTCGGGCAATTGAGCGCGCTGGATCTGGCGGCCGCGGTTCTCGCCACGCAGTATTATTTCACGATCTTCATCTTCGGCATGGGGCTTGCCATTGCGGTGATGCCCATGGTCGCGCAGGCCTATGGCCGCGGCGACGAGGTTGCCGTGCGCCGATCCATGCGCATGGGCATGTGGGCCTCGATCATCTATGGCGCGCTGGCTCTGCCATTGTTCTTCTGGTCCGAGCCGATCCTTCTGGCGCTTGGGCAGGAACCGGATGTCGCGTTCAAGGCGGCGCAATATCTTCACGTCGTCGGCTTCGCGCTGTTCCCGGCGCTGTTGTTCCAGGTCCTGCGTTCGCTGGTCAGCGCCACGGGGCGGGCGCGGGTGGTTCTGTGGGTTTCGCTGCTGACGCTGGTCGTTAACGCCGTGGTCGCCTACGCGTTGGTGCTCGGCGGTTTCGGGATGCCGCAAGTCGGCATTCGCGGCGCGGCGATCGCCACCTTTGTCGGCCAGGCCTTCGGCTTCTTCTATCTGGTTGCCTATATCGGCCGCGATGCGATGCTGGCCCGCTACGAGCTGTTCGTCCGCTTCTGGAAGCCGGACTGGCAGGCGCTGAAAGAGGTCGTTCTGCTCGGCCTGCCGATCGGGATTTCCGTTCTGGCCGAAGTGTCGATGTTCACCGTGTCCTCGGTGTTGATGGGGCAGATCGGGGCGATCCCGCTCGCTGCCCACGGCATCGTGCTGCAACTGGCCTCGATCGCCTTCATGGTGCCGCTTGGCCTTTCCCAGGCGGGGACGGTCCGCGTCGGCATGTTCCACGGGGCCGGCGACAGGGCCAATGTCATCCGGGCATCGATAACGGTGATGGCGATCGCGATCTGCTTTGCCGTCGCCAGCGGCCTGACCTTCGCGCTCGCGCCCGAGCCGCTCGTCTCGCTGTTCATGGATACCGGCCTCCCGAATGCGCCGGAAGTGCTTGCCTATGCGGTGCCGCTGGTGTTCGTCGCGGCGCTGTTTCAATTGCTCGACGGCGGGCAGGCGACAATCAACGGCCTGCTACGCGGCCTCAAGGATACGCGGGTGCCGATGTTTCTGGTGCTGATCGCCTACTGGGTCGTCGGCTTGCCGCTTGCATGGCTGCTGGCGTTTCCCTTCGGTCTCGAAGGCGTCGGCATCTGGGTCGGCTTCATGCTGGGGCTGGGGGCTGCGGCGGTGCTGCTGGCGTTGCGTTTCCGCCATCTGCTGCGCGCCGGAGCGGCGTCAGTGTAAAAAAGAGCGGCCGGGCAGGCCGGCCGCTCTCAGGTTGTTGACAAACGTCTCCCATATTCCGGGTCATCCTCGGGCTTGACCCGAGGATCCAGG